>CAZYAH010000075.1:0-9078 GCA_964645595.1 uncultured Alicyclobacillaceae bacterium
TGTAAACCGAAGGTCGGCGGTTCGATCCCGTCAGCCGGCACCAAATACCTGTCCAGGAACGTTCAAGACCGTCCGCTGCGCCCTCTGAAAAGCCGATTTATCCTCTGATACGCGATCCGAGGCTGTCCGGGGTAGTCCATTGACAGCCGGGGGCAACAGGGGGCAAGCTTGGGGGCAACTAGGTAGCTGACCCAAGGAGTTGCCCCCATATGGCCCTGACCGACAAAGCGATCCGCGCAGCCAAGCAGTCGCAGAAATCCGTGCGCCTCTTCGACGGTGGCGGGCTCTACGTCGAGATCGCGCCAACCGGCGGCAAGTGGTGGCGCCTCAAGTACCGCTTCGCCGGCAAGGAGAAGCGACTCTCCCTCGGCGTGTACCCGCACGTTGCGCTGAAGCAGGCGCGCGAGCGGCGCGACGAAGCAAAGCGGCTGCTCGCCAACAGCATCGATCCGAGCGAACAGCGCAAAGCGCACCGCGCCGCGGTCACCGAGCGGGCGGCCAACAGCTTCGAGGCTGTCGCCCGGGAGTGGGTCTCCAGCTTCTCCAAGAAGTGGGGCAAGGACTACTCCGACAAGATCCTCCGCAGGCTTGAGCACAACGTTTTCCCGCACGTCGGCGGACGGCCGATAGCCGAAATAACGTCAAAGGAAATGCTCGCCGTGCTGCGCAAGGTGGAGGACCGTGGGGCCATCGAGACCGCACACCGGACCAAGCAGAATTGCGGCCAGGTGTTCCGGTACGCCGTCGCCACAGGTCGCGCGGACCGCGACCCTACCGTAGAGCTTCGCGGCGCACTCGCGCCCAACAAGGAGCAGCATTACCCCTCGGTCACCGACCCCAAGGCCATCGGCGCGCTGCTGCGCGCGATCGACGGGTACGACGGCTCGCTGGTCACCAAGTGCGCCCTGCGCCTCGCGCCGCTGACCTTCGTTCGTCCTGGCGAGCTTCGACAGGCGGAGTGGACCGAATTTAACCTCGACAAGGGGGAGTGGCGAATCCCTGCCGAGCGGATGAAGATGCGCGAGCAGCACATCGTCCCGCTGTCGGCCCAGGCCGTCGCCGTCCTTAAGGAACTGCAGCCCCTCACCGGCCGCGGCGCCTTCGTCTTTCCCGGGGCTCGCACCAATGGCCGCCCGATGAGCGAGAACACGGTCAACGCGGCGCTACGGCGTCTCGGCTACTCCAAGGACCAGATGACCGGACACGGCTTCAGGAGCATGGCCTCGACGAACCTGAACGAGCAGGGCTGGCACCGGGACGCCATCGAGCGCCAGCTCGCGCACGCCGAGCGCGACGACGTGCGGGCGGCGTACAACTTCGCGGAACACTTGCCGGAGCGCCGGAAGATGATGCAGGCGTGGGCCGACTACCTGATCGGGCTCAAGGCTGGCGGCAAGGTGACGCCGATCAAGCGGATAGCCTGAAGGCTTGCCGCGCCTAGCCCGAGGCTGATCCCCGAGGGTGAAAACCGGGACACCCTTGCCCGGCTGGCGTGGCACCTGATTGAAGGGGAGAGCGGAGAGGGCCGCACATGACTAGCCAATATCTCTTTAAGACCGCTGATTCCGTCTTGTACACGGAATGGATTCATCGCAAATCGTGGACGCTCAAGGAGGCGGCTTCGTTACTGGCCGGCTACGAGCCCGGCAAACCTCTTGGCATGCGTCCGATCGACGCCCTTCTCTTTGACCCGAAGGTGAGTGACACGGTGGAGCGGTATGAATCAGCGCTTCAGGCCAGTGTCGACCAAGAACAATGCGCAGCGAAAATGAGCCCATTGGATTGGATAACCATTGCGCAACAGCGTGGGATTCCTGTTTCTCCAGAATTGTCGAAGTTCTTTCCCAAAGGACGAGATATTTTCCGGCGCTGTGATGAGCTGGAGCGTGAGCTCTCGCTCTGCCGTACTGAGAACGCCTCATTGCTGAAGTCAGGGCAAGACGTTGCCTCGCAAGACAAACCACTTTCGGCCAAAGAGCGGGACAATCAAATGCGAGTCATTGGAGTGCTTCTAAGAGTCATCTTTGGCGATCTACCCAAAATCAGATCGCATCCCGACATCACCAACCAGGCAGAGCTGATCGGTATCATAGAAAGAAATTTCAAGGGTATTGCCGGCGGTCTTTCAAAAAGCCATCTAGGCAGGCTGTTTCCAGCAGCAATGGACAAGCTCGCCGAGAATTGAGAATTACCGCAATTGCAGTTTGGCTAATGCAATTGCGTTGCGCCGAGTTGTCGGCGTTCGTAGGATTGCTACATTCCAATTTGGACAGAAGCAATCCGAAATGTACGAACTTCCTGAAACTGGCTTTCTTCGGCTAGCGCAAATCATCGGCGACCGCGAAGCGAATCCGCCGATTCCCGCTGTAGTCCCCGTTGGTAAATCGACTTGGTGGGCTGGCGTAAAAACCGGCCGCTACCCGCAGCCTGTCCGAACGTTGTCAGCGCGCGTGACGTGCTGGCGGGTTGAGGACATAAGACGCCTTTTGGCGGGCGAAATGAACTTTCCGCGCGAGGACGCAAGCATCGCGCGGAGAGAAAGTCCTGCCTTGATTAAAGGTCGGAGGAAATTCTGGTCCGATGTAGCTACAGGAAAGCGTCCGCATCCTCGCAAGAAATCTACGCCTCAAATTGGATCGTCTAACACTCGCGAATGATGAAGCGCAACCTGTATCTGCTTCCAGTCGGAACTCATCGCCTGCCTTGTCCTGACTGCGCCAAGGGGCCGCGAGACAAAACGCTCGGGATAACAGTCGAACACGACGGCGGTGTCTGGCACTGCTTCCGGTGCGGATCGGCAGGCGGCTGGCACGCCGATCGGGCATACGCGCGGCCCGGAATGCTTGCTCCGGCCGCAACGCCTGATCGACACCTGACGCTGGCCTCACACTGGCGAGGGTTGTGGCAAACGCTCGGACCGGTATGCGGTACCGCCGAAGCGTATCTGCGCGCCCGTGGCTGCGCGCTACCGCCAGCAGATTCGGACCTTCGATGTACCGAGCGGCTGCTGCATCCGTCCGGATACTCCGGCCCGGCGCTGGTTGCTTTGGTGACGGACGCGATAACGGGCGAACCGATGACATTGCATCGCACCTGGGTCTGCGCTGATGGCAGGAAAGCCGACATTGATCCACCGCGGCTGCTACTCGGCAACCACGGCAAGGCGGGCGGTGTGATTCGGCTTTGGCCGGGCGAATCTGTGACTACTGGTCTCGCAATTGCGGAAGGAGTTGAAACGGCGCTTACAGTCGCAACAGTTTTCACGCCGGTCTGGTCGGCGATCGATGCCGGGAATCTCGCGACTTTTCCTGTGCTCGACGGAGTCAGATCATTGCTCATTGTCGCTGACAACGACGCACCAGGTTTGCGATCCGCAGAGCAATGCGCTGATCGTTGGTACACCGCTGGCAGATCCGTACGCATCGCAAAGTCGCCTACCCCTGGCGAGGACATAAACGATCTTGCGCGGCGGGCCGCATGAAGGCGGCGGTGCAACATGCGGTTGAGCACGCCTTCGAGTACAAACCACGACAGCGCGCGAATAGCAAGGAACATGATGCACTTGGGAATCTTTGTTCGCATGCGTTCTGGGTGCGCGATGCCAAGATCACGACGGAGCTCCCGTACGTCGTCAAGGGAATATTCGGCAAAGGGCAGATTGTCGTTTTTTGGGGTGCTCCGGGTTCGGGAAAGACGTTCGTAATTCTCGAGCTTGCCTGCGCGGTTGGGGCCGGCATGAATTGGCGCGGACGACGAACTAAGCAAGGCATCGTCCTCTACATCGCGGCCGAGTCGAGCCGCATCTACGTCGAGAACCGCGTGGCAGCCTTGAAGAAGGAAAACCCCGCTCTGGCGAAGTCAGAGGTGCTGATAGTTCCCCTCGCGCTTGACCTACTTCACGCCGCGGCCGGCGACGTTGACAAGATCATCGCCACGGCGGCAATTCTTGAAAAGCAGATCGGCCAAGTCGCCATGATTGTGGTCGATACCCTTGCGGTGACCTTTGGCGGCGGAAATGAAAACGCGCCTGAGGACATGGGCGCCTACGTGTCCAACATCCAATACATTCGGGCCGAGACTGGCGCGGCTGTGCTCGTGGTGCATCACACCGGCAAGGACGAGGCAAGGGGCATGCGCGGGCATAGCTCTCTGCTAGGGGCGCTGGACGCTGAGTTGGCGATAGAGGGTAGCCCCGGCCAAGAGCGGATTCTGCGTACCGGGAAAGTGCGAGACGGCGACGGCTACACCGACATTTTCGCGTTCACCTTGCGCCGGGTCGAGCTTGGACTGGACCCGGATGGTGATCCGGTGACCACCTGCGTAGTCGATACCAAGGACGAGGCGGGCACACAGCGCGCCAGGCGCGATAGGAAGGCCGGCGGCTTGGGCAAGCACCAGAAGACCGTCCTGCGGATCGTGGAAGCCGCCGGCGGGCGAATTGATCGCATTACCCTGGGGCAAAAACTTCGCGCCGAAGACGTGCCGAGGAACCGGGTACACGACGCCGTCGCAAGCCTCCTCGAGAACGGCATGCTCGTCGCTCACGACGACGCCACCCCACCACAGATTTCTTTCCCATGACCGAAAGCCTGGGACTTTGCCCGGTCGTCCGCCGTCCGGTGTCTAAGACACACCGGACCGGACGGACAACGACGGGCGCACTTGTCCGGCGTCCGCTTTGCGTCCGAAACGGACAAACCGGACATCGGACGTGGCCGAGACAAATTCCACGATGACCCACATATCCGGGGTCAACATGACCGTCATCCAAGAACTCATACAGGCCGCGCTTGCCGTCGAGCATCCCTACGGCCTCAATACCCGCGACTACCGCGCGGGCCTAGTTGCTCGGCTCGCCGCTGCCGGCTGGACCTGCCGCACGCGCTTCAAGGTCGATTCTCGCGGCACCTGTGATGGATACAAGGGCGTTCTCGACTTGGTGGCTCATCCCCCCTTCGCGGCCGGACAGAATCGGCTTGACGACCCTGTCCTGGTCGAGATCGACAGAGCCACGATCAGGCGCAAGACCCTCACGAAGTTGGCAGCATTTCCGTACCGGGCTGCAGGGAGGGTGATTATCCTGACCGATACCGACGCCCATTTTCCAGTTCCTGGTGTTGACGCGATCATCTGCCTAGCGTAAAAATCGACTCGGCAGCATCGAGCACATGCCTCCAATTTCTGGGGAGGGGGTTAGCTGTTGCGCGAAATCACGGAGATGTTTTCGCACTTTGACCGATGCGCGACATTCCCCCGCAGCCTTTCGGGCTGCGCGAAGGGTGAAGCTCGCCAAAACTCCCTCACCACGCTGAAACAGGGGGCAACCCCCGTCGCGTACCCCCGAATTAGACCTCGCTTAGAAACGGTGACGTTTAGCCAATGAATTCCTACAAAGCGCTTCTAATACTGATAGATACACGGTGTCGCATCCGAATTTCAAACTGCGCAGAACGCACGTACTGAAGGGTAAAAGCGGGCGGGCGGCCTCGGTATTTGAAAATTTCTCGACGCTCCCGCCCCGCGACCAATTGATTCGACTACGATTTCCGCCGCGCACGTCGTAATTGCGTTTGAGGAAATCGCATGGTGCGATTCAATGCGCGGTGTTTACATTTGACTTTCGTAAATGCGGACATGCAGCGCCTGGGCGAAACGGCGGCGAGATTGTGGAGCGCCTCATCAGCCCGGCGCCCGCGCCGCCTGACGAGGCCGCAGGCTGATCGTTGTGGCTGCGCGACAACGCGCGAGGGGCGTCGATGCGTACATCGGGTGTTTAGTAAAGTCTCCGAACGCCCATTTCGTGGCGCTCGGGCAACGCTTTCAGACCCTGTAGAGGCCATCCCCGCGCGATCTGTTGAAGGCCCTCGCGCATCGTGGGTCATGGGTCAACGGTGGCGGCTGGACGTGGACGGCGCCCGCGGTACGTGGTGGTGACCACGCGCGACGGGTCCCATCGATGCCAGGGCCGCAAAAGAGCGGTTCGTCACCCTCGGGTCCCTTCTCCGGAAAAACTCCTGACCTAGAGAAAGGCGGATGGGGGCTTTTTCAATACGATTTTTTATTTTCCCAGGAATTTCCGGGGTTCCAGGTATGGCCGCAAGAGGCAATCTGCTTGTGCAGTTTTCCCGTCAAACCGGCGCGAGCATTCGCCCATGGCCGCGGCGCGCGTCATACTTATCGGACATTGCGTACTCGCGCGCCGTTCAAGATGAAATATGCTCTTGGCCGACCTTGAATGAACGAACGACCCGATTCCTCAGGCGTCAGCTATTTGCCGCGCTGCATTTAGAGCATTAAGTTTGGTGTCGGCACCAGCGCCGAACCACACCCGATTGAGTCGCGCACTAGGGTCCTCAGGTGTGCGAGTCTGGTGATAATCCTCATAGCGCGTCACAGCGTTGTAGGCGGCCCACATCGTGTGCTTGACACCGGGCAACTTAAGGTCGTCCGATTCTTCTAGCAGCCGGTCGATTCGCTCCCACTTTTCGGGACGCTTGCCGCTCGCCTTTTGCGGCTCGGTCTTCGGATAGACCGCCTGCAAGAACTTGTCCAGTTTGTTTAGGGCAAGCGAGGTCGCCGCGAGCTTCTTGAAGATTTTTCCGCACTCGTCGTACATTTCCCGCGCCATGCCCAGGATCTGCCCGACCTCAGCGAGTCGCTCGGCCATGATCTTGCTGTGCCTCACTCGATAAGCGCTTTGCCCGTCCTTGAGCGCGAGCATCAGCGTGTTCTGGCAGACCACGCGAACTGAAGTGAACTTTACTGTAACCGAGCCTTTGCCGTCGTGGCGGTTCGAGAGCAGCAGGTAACGCATACACACGTCGTCGCGGACAACTTCCATGACCTCGGGCATTCTCGCCAACGCCCAGACGCACTCCCCATGCCCCAGAGCACCAGCGGTTTCAAACACCGCCTTGTTCTCTCCAACCACGGGGTCGAAGAAGTCGAATGCCTCGCGGTTCTGCAGGGGCACATAAAAGCGGCTAGCAACACCCAGTAAGATTTCGTGATCATTCGTTCTCAGTCGAGGTTTGCGCACGATTTCGTATTTTAAGAAGCGTCCCTTCTTGTCCTTCTTGGCTCCTCTCGCACCTCGCGCTTCGACCTCCCAATCCAAGCCAGCTGCGACGACCATCTCGGCGGTCTTTGCGCGCGCCGGAATCTCGCATCCCAATCCATGCCAGGGCACTTCGCCGTAGTACGCCATTGAGTCAATGTTGTGTGCCATGCCTTTGTACCTCCGTCGATAATCGTCGCCATGTTGCGTTCGCAGCCTATAGATCCGGCTCGCTCACCAGATGGCCCTCTTGCCTCCAGTTCGCCAGAAACTCTGTCTGGCGGGCCGCATTTCCTGGTATTTGTAGGAAAACAGCGTAATCGGCATACGGTTTGAAGTAGCGGCGGCGTCGTGTCGCCGCTATCTTGGAAATCCGTTGGGGAGATGCGCGGCGCTGAGGCATCGCCCAGATCCAACTATTACTTTGACGGAATCCCCCCCGGCTTCATTTGTGAGATGCGTGTCCACCCTCTCGACCAGACCGGTGATCGCGATGTCAGGGTCCCACGGACGGCGCCGCGATCTCTTGGCGGCGTCGATCACTGGAGTCGTCACTGCCTCTGAGCAGGTCAATGAAATCTTTAGTTCATTCTCTATTTTCAACGAATCCAGCAGAGCAAGCGTAACCAAAAGTTGAAAGGTTCCGTCTCGGTTTGCGATAACGTCCTCAAGAGCGCCCACAAAGAGAATAGGTTGGTCCTTCACCCAAGCCTTTTGAATCTCGGCTGTCAATAGACGTGCCGGTTTCCCGACGGAAGTCTTGACGATATTGTCTTTCCAGTCGGTATCCGCATGGACCTTTGCAGCCATGTTCATAACCATCGACTTTAGTTCCTGTCGCCTCTGTTCCTGAGCAGCCCGCTCATGCTCTTCGTCCAGCGTCGCTTGCCACCACCACTTGGCGCCAAAGCCTCCGAGTGCAATGAGAAGAAAGTAGAAAAGACTCCGACTCACACGACGACCCGCTGGCATTTCGATATTGCCCTTGTGGGACTTGGCAGCCTGCGCGCTTGACATAGCCACACAGATCCGCGCCTCAGCTTGTTCAAGGTCGGCGGGCGTCTCGGCGATGATCGGATTCGCGGGCGACCCATCGCCGCGCGGCACCGCGCTGATCCGCGCATCCGCCGTGGTCAGCTCGATCTCCTGGCCGTTCGCGAGTTCGACCCTGGCTCCCCATACCGGCTGTCCGGTCGCTGGGTTCGTAACCTGGAACACCTCCCGGATGGTGACTTGCTCCGGGTCGCTGCCGTCCAACCCGGCGATCATTGCGGGCTCGCCCACTTTCGGGATTGTGGCAAGCGCATCTATGGTCATCGAGTTGCCGTCCCCACATGGGCATGGCTCCCAATTCTCACGATTAGTGCGCGGCTCTGTTCATTGATTCGAGATTATCCCCTTTTGGGATAATCCCGGAATAGGATTAATGAGGCGGCTCTGCCTTTGGAGCCGCCGAATTGAAGTCCACCCGTACTCCTCGGTATCAGGAACTGGTCACGCGCCTGAAATCAGCGCGCAAAGTTGCCAAACTGACACAGCAAGAGCTTGCGCGCCGGTTGAAGAAACCGCAGTCCTACGTATCGAAGTACGAGAACGGCGAGCGACGGCTCGACGTGGCGGAGTTCCTGGAGATCGCAACCGAGTTGGGAGTCAGCGAACATGCCTTACTGCGGCGCTCGCGCCGGTAGCAGGCGACCCTGGCGCGCCGCTGCGGCTTTGCCCGGTCCTACATGAGCCGCATAGAACGGGGAAGAGCGAATCCGTCGCTAGACGCGATAGAGACCCTTGCCGGTGGCTTACGCGTTCCTGTGGCAAGGTTGTTCGAAGACTAATCGCGCCGCCACGACACGATCAACTTGGTCGCGAAGTACCGCGCCAACCTGAAGTCACTCCGCGGCATCTACATCGACTGCGGTTGGCGCGACCAGTACCACATCCACTACGGCTCGCGCATCCTCTCCCAGCGCCTCGCCGAGGCCGGCATCCGCCACCGGGACGAGGGATTCGACGACGACCACTCC
>CAZYAH010000076.1:0-9048 GCA_964645595.1 uncultured Alicyclobacillaceae bacterium
GCAGATTGCGGAGACCTCGACCCGAATTCAGGGGAAAACCGTAAACCGCCTTCTGCAGCGTTGTTAGCACTCAACGGGGTCGGCTGCTAATAATCATAGAAAATCTGCTGAACTTTTTCAAGTTTGCAGGCTCTGTCCCACCACCGCGGGGACGACTTCCCTGGGGGATGACCCCCGTTCTTCAACAATCACCCAATCCATCGAGCATCCCTGCGCCCCCCTCCCATTGGGGGGGCGCGTCACGGCTTGCCTTCACTCACTTTCTTGACGAACTTCGCAAAATCGTGTTCTTCATCGCCCTTCGGCAGGCCGCGCAGGTGGATGATTCCGCGGATCTTCGGGTCAATCATGGACACAATCACGAGATCCTCAAAGCGGACGCCTTCCGCCTTGCACAGGCAGGCGGAAACCTCGTTGTTCAACCTGCGGGACGGGGTCAGCGAAATTTCTACGTCAATTTGATAGATTTTGTCCGTCGCTTTACTCTTCACGCTGGTCGGCCTCTGCCAAGTGAAACGCTCGCCTTCGGCCGCAAACGGTACCGGATTTTCCTTGAACGCTTTCTCAATGATTTTCTTCTGTACGTCCAAACGAACCATGCTTGTCCCCCATTGTATGTATGTTGGTCTTAGGTGTCGGGCGGACACTTCGTTATAGTATCCGATTGGCCCACTGAGTTGCTAGATACAAGATGTAATGTTAATGTCAACGCAGCATTGAGGTGACCCCGATTCCAGGCCAAATCGGCGAAGAGGATTATGCGAAGCTCAAGGAGGAAGTCACGGAATTGGCGCGGGGCTTAATATCGTCAGGAAAGACCGGACTTCGCTAAAGGCTTGCAGGTTCTCAACTCCTGTGGATGTTCACCCAGTTGATTCGATACCGAAAAGGGGCTGCCCCTAAGTGCTTTGGCACTTTTGGGACAGCCCCTTCGCTGTATATCATTAACCCCTTATGTCTGACATCTCTCTCATGTCTATTTCTATTTAGTCTACTAGCGAAACCTCGGAAACTTTTACTTTCATCTTTTCCCGGAAGAATGCCAAGTAAAGGACGATGCCCACAACCAGGATGCCGCCAGCCCACAGCGTTACCGTGTGGAACTGTGCCGGGATGGTCAACAGAGCTATGACACCGACGCACCAAACCACGGCTGCAACGGAAACGACACCGGCGTATTTGCCCAGCGAGAAACTTCCTTCGGCAGGTTGCAGATACTTGCGTCGGCTGGTATATCCGGCAACGGTCGCGAGATAAATGAGTGTCGGCAGTACCGCGGTGGCCCCCACCAACAATGTCAGCGAGTCCGCAAAGTATTCGGCAATTGCACCCAGAATGGCGATGAACACAATCGCTGCGGAAGGCACCCCGTGAGAGGAGACCTTCTTGAATAAGCGATTGGCAAAGAACATGTCGTCGCGGCTCAATGCGTACAACATGCGCGAGCCGGAAGCCATGATGACCAGTCCGCAGGCAAAAATCGAAATGATGACGAGAACCAGGAACAGTGTAGCAACTGTCGGACCCAGCACCGACGTGAGAATGTCGGGTATGGGGTTCGCCGATTTCGTGATGGCGGCCACATTACCAATGTTCAAGGTGACGAAGATCAGGAACAACGTCCCCATGCCACCTGCAATCGCCAGGGATGAAAAGATGGCTTTGGGCACGGTCTTGCCTGCGTCAATCGTCTCTTCGGAGAGATTTGCGGCCGACTCCCATCCGACAAGGGTGTACGCACCCATCAGGAACGACATGGCAAATCCGAGCAGACCGGCTCCCTCTGCAGCGCCGGAACTGAAGAGGATTCCGAGGGATGCGTGCGGTGTGTGTACGACTGCTGCAATCACCAGGACCACGGTCAATCCCAGAATCCCGATTGCTTCCGTGAACACCGCTGCGTTGTTGATCATGGAAGCGAGTTTGACACCGTAGACGTTGATCAGCATCTGCAGCAACAGCGTGACAAACACAATCCACATGTATGTGCTCTGTTCCTGCGGCAGGTTGAACAGTCCCGCGATAATTGGCGCCAGCGCAGAGTCCACCGTGGGCACCACAATAATCTGGAAAGCCAACGACAGCCATCCCGTCAGCCAGCTGAGCCACGGAATCCCGAGGCTTGCAATCCACTGGTAGGCAAAGCCGCTCAAGGGAATTCGACCTGCCAATTCCATGAAGACAAGGGCAATCAGCAGCTGCCCAAGAGTGACAATCGGGAAGTTCCATAGCCCCACTGGGCCACCCGTCTGAAGTACGAATCCATAGTTTGTGAATATTCCTGTTGAAATCGAAATAAATGAGAAGGCAACAGCAAACGACCCGAACAGCTTGATGGTTCGCTTCAATTCTTGCTTATAATGGAATTTTCCCATAATTGAAGCGGATTGTTGGTCCAGTGCGGGTTCCAATGCATCTCCCTCCTTTAGCCTCTTCCAACCGGATCGGCAATCGCGTTCGGTGCGAACGCGTGACTGGGTGGTACGGTCGAACAAGCCTCACAACAGCAACAAATTACTCATATATGCACACACTTACACCACAAAACAACAGAATGTCAATATGAAATCCACAAATTTTCTCTATTTTTTGTTGCAACTGTGGTAAATGTGCAACCAGGCAATCGCCAGGCCCTTGCGGGATTACCTTGGGACCGAACGTATTTTGGAGACCGTTTCCTTCCAGCGTTCCCGCTCCGCCAATCTCCACGCGTCGGATTGTCTCGGTTCAATGCGCCGGGAGACATGTCTCGAGGAAATTAACTGCGACTCGTGGAACCAGCCCAATTGAATGCCTGCCAGATATGCCGCGCCCATGGCGGTCGCTTCTTCTTCCACCGGCACCTCGATGGGAACACCGAGGAGATCCGCTTGCGACTGCATCAATGCCAGGCTCTTTGTCAATCCGCCGTCGACCCGGAGAACCTGAATCGACCTGCCCAAATCCTGTGCCATGGATTCAATGACATCCGCAACACGGTGTGCAATGCCGTCGAGGACGGCCCTCGCCAAATGTGCTTTTCCTGCAGCAGCCGACAAGCCGACAAATGCGCCGCGTGTTTCGGAATCCCAATAGGGAGCGGCCAGCCCGGTCAACGCGGGCACAAACAACACCCCTGCAGTATTCGTGACGGATTCCGCCAGTTTTGATAGCTCAGACGCTGTCGCTGCCACACCAATGCTGCAGAGCCAGTCGATTGCGGCTCCTGCAGAGTAGACGCCGCCTTCCAGCGCGAAATTCGGTTTGCCCAGATCCCAGACAAGCGTACTCAGCATCCCAGCCCGTGACGCCACCGGTTGATCACCGGTGTTGGTGTAAACAAAACACCCCGTCCCATAAGTGCACTTGGCGTCCCCAACAGAGAGACACAGATGCCCGAACAGAGCTGCAGGCTGGTCTACCAGGCTCGCTACAATAGGTGCTTCGATTCCCAGAAAGGAATGCGGGTCGGTGACACCAAACAATCCTCTGGTTGGCACCACCACGGGCAAAATGTCTCTCGGGATGCCGAGGAAGGAAAGGTGGTCCGTAGCGTAATCTCCGTTGTGAATGTCGTACAGCAAAGTGCGCGACGCTGTGGACGGATCCGTCCGATACACTGCGCCGCCAGTCATTCGGGCCATCATCCACGCGTCGAGGGTGGAAATCCACAAATCTCCGGCAGAGAGCGCTTCTCGAACCTCTCGCTGATTTTGTAACAGCCACTGAATCTTGGTGGCGGAAAAATATGGGTCAATCCGCAATCCTGTTCGTTCGGCAACGCGATTCGACCATCCCGCGGCCTCCCATTGTGCTGCCAAATCCACCGTTCTTCGGTCTGACCATACGATTGCCCGTGCCAGCGAACGCAAAGAACTTTTTGAAAACGCGACGACTGTCTCTCCCTGGTTCGACAGTGCCACAGCGGCGATGTCCTGGGGTTTGGCGCCGGCCTTGGCCATCGCCAACTGGACCGCTTGGAGAATACACTGCCAGATCTCCTCCACATCGTGTTCCACCCAACCAGGGGCAGGGTGGTACTGTTGGTGCGCAGCATATCCCTTCGCACACAACTGGCCCTCAGCGTCTACCAACAACGCCTTCGTACCGGTTGTACCCTGGTCCACACTGAGGATGTACTTCATACGCTGGTCGCCTGCTTGAAGTGTCGAATAATGTTCTCAGCGAATTCATCGGCGTTCTTCTGAATGCTTCCCTTCATCATGAGTTCCCCGATGGACGCCAACCGCCCCGTCATGGAGGCGTTCATCTGGTAGCGGACCACGGTCTGCCCGTTCTCCGCCTCCGTGACATCCGCAGTCAACAACGTGCGGAACACGCCAGCCAGCGTCGTCGGTTTCCCCGTCATCTGCGCCTCAATATGGCCGTCATCGGACAATTGCAGGACTTCGCCCTCCACGTCGAACTTCAGGGTCATGAACTTGACCTGCGTCGTCATTTTCGCCCGATACCGCGTGGGGCTGAGGACCTGGACATCGCTGCACCCTGGCAAGTATTCGGCCAGCTTGAGCACATCGCCGAACAGCGCCATGACTTCCGATTTCGAAGCGGACACAACAAATTCGCCTTGAATTAACAAGGATATCACCCCTTTTAGGAAACGGATTGTTCGTGTAACAACGCCGACAAGATAACCCTGGCCACACGGCGACCATCTTCCACGGACTGAGCGTGATCCGGGTCCGGTTTGGTGCACGTTCCAGCCGCATACACGCGCGGAATCGACGTCTTGCCATCCGTATCCGTGATAATCGCCTCGCTATCAGGGTCTTTTTCCACGCCGCTTCCCTTGAGTGCAAAGGTGTTCCCGCGCCTTCCCGACGCGTAGACCAATGCGTCGCAATTAACGGTCATGGGATCTCCGTCTGCATTGGTGAACGAAACAGCCTCCACGCGCGCGAACCCTTCCACCCGCGTAATCTGCTGGCAGTGACAAACCGGTCCGAGCGGTTGCAGTACATCCAAAACCGCGTCCGAAATGCCCGCGGGCACGAGCAGTGCCGACGGCTCGGCTCCTGCTTGAACCAGACGTTTCGCCAGCACAGCGTCTCGCAGGCACTCCACGTAAATCACCGGTCGGTACCCAGGCAATGCACCGTGCTCCAACGCCCGGACAGCGAACGCCGGAGTCACCACCCCCGCGGGCCTGGAACCAGGAATTCGATTGTTCTCGCGGGAACGGTCCAACATGCCCGTACAGACCAACAGGTAACGAGTGCGTACGGTTTGCGTCCCGCCTTTGGAACTGAGGTTGACTTCGAGCAAGTCGGTCTCCCGCATCGGGGGCAAGACGCCGACGACGGTTGTCCGCAGATGGACTTGCTCCCGAACCCTGTCCAAGTCGATTCGGGAAGTTAAGGCCGCCGTCAGTTCGGGGTACCAGCGAAGTTCCCCGCCCACACCGGCATCGTGCTCCACAATGCCAATCTGTAATCCGGACTGGGAAACGAGTTCTGTAAAGGCGGCCATGCCGGACAACCCGGCTCCTGCAATCAATACGTCCAGCGTTTCTGCCAATTGCGTCATTGTCCTTCCACCCGTCCTTCCCCAGCCGGCACGGCCAGATGCGAGCCCTGCACGTGTTTTTGTACGTCCGTGTACGCAACTCCAAGCTTGTTTGCCAGTATCGAAGCAATTTCCGGCATGCAAAGATTGCCTTGGCAATCTCCCAGACAAGCACCGGTCCGGCGCTTGATTCCGTCGATTGTCGTTGGTGTCACCGGACTGGACAAAGCCCGGTCAATTTCTCCTCGAGTAATGGAGCGGCACAGGCAGACGATTTCTTCGGAAGCAGGGGTGTCCGCTGTATCGACCCGCAGTGCCGCTTGCCAGTCGGGTCGCGGTTCCCAACCGTAGCGCGCAGCCATTTCCCTTGCGACATGTGCCCCGAGACCCGGCGATGCAGACACACCGGTAGAGCGAATACCCGCCACGTGATAAAAATTGGGAACCACATCGCTGAACCGGACGATAAAGTCCCCCGTACTGCTGACTGCCCGATTGCCTGCAAACTGGCGAATGGACTGGATATGGCGGACCTTGGGCAGCAGTTTCGCCGTGCCCTCTACAACCTTCCGAAGTCCTTCACATGTCGTGGCTCTATCCCGCTTATCCTCAATCTCTTCCGCCGTTGGACCCAACAGGTACCCACCGAATACAATCGGTGTGACCAGAATTCCCTTGCTGATTTTGCTGGGAACGGGCAACAGGATATGCGGCAGTTGCAATTCCTCTTCCGTCAGGATAAACTCGCCTTTTCGCGGCGTCAGAGTGAAACTGTCGTCACCGACGAGTCGAGCCACGTCGTCGGACCAGAGACCCGCGGCATTGACCACCCGCTTTGCGAAAAACTCCCTGCCATCGGACGTGGTGATGTGGAATCGGTCTTCGTCCGGATCGAAAACAATCCCTACCACTTCCGCCCGGACAAAGACTTCGGCGCCATTGCAGACGGCCGCCTCCGCATAGGCCCTGGTGAGCCAGAACGGATCAACGAGCGACTCTCCGGGCACCAGCAATCCGCCCTTGACATCGGCAGACACGTCCGGAATGAGCTCGAGGACTTCGTCCTTGGTCAACACTTGCACGTCGTCCACACCGTTTTTCAAGGCCTTCGGATAAACCTCATTCCGGATGGTGTCCAGTTCCTCGTCAGACACAGCCACCATAACCGCGCCGCACGGCAAGAAGGGAATGCCCAGTCGTTCAACCAGCACAGGCCAGATTTCCCTTGACTCCGCTAGCAGCTGCGCTTCCAAGGTGCCGGGTGTGGCGTCAAAACCTGTGTGCACAATCGCGCTGTTGGTCTTGCTTGTCCCCTCACACACGTCGGGTTCCCGTTCGAGGAGTGCAATGTTTTTCTGATATTGAGAGAGATGATAGAGAACCGAGCTCCCAACAACTCCGCCGCCGATGACCAGGACATCGTAGCAGTTCACCCGGATCCACCGCCCTTCGTTTCATTTTTGTGTGATTTTGTGCTTTTTTATGTTTTTGTTTGTATGCTAACACAGGTTTGCCGGTGCGACAATAGACAATGCAACGACAGTAAAGCCATGGACGACACCGTTCCCACACGCTCAAATAATCAACAAGCTGCTGAAACATAAAAACGGGCAGTGGAAACGAATCCACTAGCCCGCTACAAAGCGCTGTGTCACTCCGCGACGACAACTTCGACACCAAGCATTTCAAGAGATTTCAGGACATCTCGGTTTGCCTGCGCATCGGTGACGAGGATGTCGATGAGATCGACAGGCAACACACTGACAAATACGGTGACGTCCAACTTGCTGTGATCCGCGAGGATAATCCGCTTTGCTGCCTTGCTGGCCACTTTCCGGCGGAGGTCGGACTCCTCCACGTGAAAATCCGTAATTCCGTGGCTCGGCGACACGCCCCCAGCGCCGATGAACGCCTTGTCCACAAAAAAACCGTTGATCACATCGTTTGCGATGCCACCGGACAGCGATAGCTCTCCCTGTCTCAGCAGCCCACCTGTCAAGTAGACTTTAATCCCGCGCTCCACCACCGTCGTTGCGACCGGAACACTGTGCGTCAGTACGGTGAGATTCTTATCGCTCGGCAGCAAGCGAGCGAATTCCAGCGCCGTGGTTCCGTTGTCGATGAATATCGTGTCCCCTGCATCCAGCAACTGCAGCGCCCGAGCCGCAATCGACTTTTTTTCGGACAAGTGCAAAACCGACCGTGACGCGTAAGAAGGTTCTTCACCGACTTTGCGCAGGACGGCACCACCATGTACCTTGGTCAGCAATCCCAATTGGTGCATTTCGGCCAGGTCGCGCCGTACCGTTTCTCTCGATACACCGAGCAGTGAGATCAGGTCATTCACAGACAAGGATCCGTTTTCGCGCAAATACTGCAAAATGAGCTGGTGTCGTTGTTCTTGCAGCATAGGTTCACCTCGAAGGGAGCTGGCACTGGTACATTCATTGCATTAAGTGTCATTTTATCCCGTGACCGAGTCAATTGCACGCATCCCTACTTCTCGTACCGCACAACCATGCTGTACGAAGGCTTCGTCACCTTGCGCGCCAACACTTCCTCCGGGACCTCGCCCATCTTCGCGAGCGCCTCCAGTTTCTCCTTGTCCACCACCTCGACGACGCACTTCTTCCACACGCTCGCATTCAGCAGGCTGCAGATTTCGTCTGCATCATAGGTGGTGTATCGCGAGGTCACAATCGGCCGCTCCGCAAGCGCCAGTTGAACGCGGCCCGTCCCATCTGAGTTGGCGACGTGTTCCAACCCGTTCTCCTTCATGTACGGCTCAATGACCTTCCGCAACTCGTCAATTTTCTTTTCCAACTGCTTGTACACAGAGTACAGCTCCAGGTACTGGTCCACGGCAAGCTGGATATCTGCCCGCACGCGCACTGACATTCCCAGGTCCCTCCTCAACAGGCCGATGGTACATTCTATTGGTCGAGCCGTTGATTCAGTACCAAGCAAACACTCACCCCTCCCGCGTCGGAGGCGCCATCGTCAGCGTCTGATCCGGAAATCCGGCGAGGATGGCCGCGTTCTCCTCAATCAGCCGCCGCACCTGCCGAACTTCCGCGCAGCGCGACGGGCACGGGATCAGCTTGCCGGAGTTGCACAGGTCTTTCGGGTTGAACACCTCGCGCACCGCCACCTGTGCCGCCAAATCCGTCTCAGAGTAGACATAGCGCATTTCGTTTACCTTCTCGATGCCGACTCCGTGCTCGCCGGTGATGCTGCCACCCACGTCCGCGCAGATTTTCAAAATCGCGGACCCGGCCTGCATCGCCCGCTCGCGTTCGCCAGGCATCCTCGCGTCGTACAGAATCAGCGGGTGCAGATTTCCGTCCCCAGCGTGGAACACGTTGGCCACCCGCAGCCCCGTCTCCTGGCTCACCTGCTGGATGCGCTTTAAGGTCTCCGTCAACTTTGTCCGCGGAATCACACCGTCCTGGACAATGTAGTCCGGCGAAATGCGCCCCATGGCGCCAAAGGCCATCTTGCGGCTGCTCCACCACAGGGCCCGCTCGGCGTCCGTCGCCGCCA
>CAZYAH010000077.1:0-6575 GCA_964645595.1 uncultured Alicyclobacillaceae bacterium
ATCACCAGCCAAAGTGTCTTCATGCGCTCTTCCCCACTTTCTCCAGGAACAGGTCGTTTAACGAAGGGCGAACCAGCTCAAAGTGCGTAACCTGCACGCTATTTGCAACGAGCGTATGGAGCAGTCGTTCCGGCTCATAGCTCGCGATGGGAATGTGCAGCAACCCGCGCTGCAGCGAGACTGGGCAATCCGCGGGAAGATACGACTGAATGCGCGCGATGTCGCCGCCAATTCTGAGGCCCCGCGGAGGCTGCGCCGCAAGCAGGTCCTGCACCGGACCGGACAGCACCAGTCGCGAATCGTGGATAATGCCCACCGCGTCGCTCAATTCTTCAACGTGATCCAGGCGGTGGCTCGAAAACAGGATGGTGACCCCCGCCTCGGAAATCTCCCGGAACACTTCCTTGAACAGCGAGGTGTTCACCGGATCGAGCCCGCTGAACGGTTCGTCGAGAATCAGGAGTTTCGGACTGTGCAACACGGCCATGATGAACTGAACCTTTTGCTGATTCCCCTTCGACAAGTCGCCGACCGGCCGCCCGGCGTACTCTTCAATTTCAAACCGCTTCAGCCAACGCGCTGCCGACTGCTCTGCCGCAGCCTTGCTGAGCCCGTTCATCCGGCCGTACCAGACCAGTTGTTCGCGCACTTTCATCTGCGGGTAGAGGCCGCGCTCCTCGGGCAAGTACCCGAACTGGTAAAGGATCTCCTTGGTCGGCCGCCCCTCCCACCGGACTGTGCCTGCGTCTGGCTGCAAAATGTTTAGTATGATGCGGATGGTGGTGGACTTCCCCGCGCCGTTCAGCCCGAGCAACCCAAACACTTGCCCGCGCTCCACCTGAAAACTGAGATCCTGAACTGCCGTCTTGTCGCCGTACCGCTTCGTGATGTGAGATACTTCCAAAGCCACGCCCGTCACTCCTCCCCAGTGTTCTTTCGTTCCCTCTACGACTTCTCGGATTGGGAACTGTTCTCTTCGTCGGAACTGCCAAGTTCAATGATTTCCTGCACCGTCAAACCGATGGCGTCCGCCACTGCGCGCAGCTTCTCGAGCGCAGCCTTCGCAATCCGGCGCTTGCTTTCGCGAATTGCGTGCTCGCTATCCGTCACAAACGTTCCTTGCCCGCGATAGGTGACAATGAGCTGTTCGCGCTCCAGTTCCTGATACGCCCGCATCACGGTGTTTGGATTTGCGCGCAGCCGGGTTGCCATGTCTCGCACAGAAGGAAGCCGGGTCCCCGGACGTAACCGTCCCCTGGCGATTTCAAACCAGATGTGTTCCGCAAACTGTTCGTACAGTGGACGCGACGGATCTATGGGAAACGCCGTCGGCTCCCAGATTTCGTCCGTGGGCAATCCGTACCACCTCTCTTGTTTGTAGTGTACTATGATACTTAATACACTTGCAACACACGTTTGGAAATTTTTTGACTTTCAATGTTGTTTCGACAACGAGCGGATATAATGAGAGGTGGATACAACAGCAGCGCGTGTATTTTTCAGAATAGGAGGATTTTCATGAACACAGTGCGGTGGTACGTCACTCTCACGGCCTTGTGTCTTACTGGGACAACCCTGGCGCCCGTCGTGTTCGCGAACACGGGCACTTCCACCTCTAGTGCTTCAAGTTCGACGGCTTGGAAACAGGAGATCAAAGCGACGAGGGAACAGTTGAAACAGCTGGAAGCGGCTCGCAAGGACCTCAACCAGCAAATCCACGCGGCCGTAGAAAATTTCCGTAAGCCTCACCGTGCAAAGGCGAAATTGCGCAGCGCACTAACAGCGGATCGAGAGCAAATTCAATCACTGAGGAAACAGGTCGAAGCGGACCGTCAACAGCTAAGATCTGACCGTTCCGCCAAAGATTCTGCCCATATCAAAGTAGACCTCGACAAGGAGATTTCCGATCTATCGCAGCTGGTTGACGCGAAGCGAAAGCTGCTGCACGACCTCACGACGACAGCCAATCCCACGACCGCCTCGTAACACCCGTGCAGAACAACGGGTTTCACCTACTCGGACGATATACGATTGAATCCGTCCTGACTGAACGCGACCCGTTCGGAGCCGAGCTCTTTGCGGAGCGCGGCGAGGAGCGGCTCGTGGGCGTGAGGATGGTACCACTTCCCGTATCCCGCGCGCTCAAATTTATCCCGCATCCCCAAGGCTTCGGATCTGCGGCCGCGCGCGCCGTCTCCATGGAATAGCGTATCCACCACTGCTCGGCTGCAACAGGAGCGGAGCTGCCTTGCAAAGTCCTCCGGGTGGTTCGGCAACATCGGGCTAATGGCCGCCTGCACGCGGATGCCCGCTGCGTGCAATTCCCGCATCGCACGGAGTCGACTTTCCACCGTCGGCGAGGTGGGAGTGAATATCTTTCGAACTTGGTCATCATCCGTCTCGATGGTCATGCTCACCAACACCTGTTCCCGCAGTTGGAGCAGCAGATCCATATCCCGCACCACCATCGGCGAACGGGTCTGCACCACCAGTAATCCCGGTGGATATTCGACAAACTTCTCGAGGCAACTGCGAGTAAGTTTCAGATTCGCCTCCAGCCCCTGGTACGGATCCGTGGCGGAACTCATAAACACGCGCAGCTCCGCCAGCTTGCCCCGGCGAGCGAAGCGCTTCAATTCGCTGTGCAAGACTTCGGCCACGTTCCGCTTGGCCTCCACCCAGGAACCCCATGGCTCTTCCTTGAACAGGGCGACTGGAAGCCTGCGCACATAGCAGTAAGGGCACCCCTGCCCGAATGCCGTCTCCTGGCCAAAGGCGCAACCTGAGTAGGGTTGCAGGGAGTGCGTAAAGGTGTTCAAATAGCCGCCACTCTGAGGTGTCAGCGCCGTCCTCACATCTTTAACCCGAACCGTCGGCTTCACCGCCGCTCGCCTCCTCTTCCGCTGCTGGTTGCGGCAGAGTCAATGTCTACGGGCCACAGCCCACTTGCCGCAGCGAGCACTGCCCGCACACTTTCGCCCAGCCGCTTCTTGTCCCGCCAAATCATCGAAATGGTCCAGCTGTGCAAAGGCAAATCCGCAACTGGCAATTCCGCCAAAACCCCTTGCTCCAATTCGCTTCGGATGGTGAGCCTCGGCACAAACGACACGTATTCTCCCTGGCACAGCAGTGCCTTCACCGACTCAACCGGCGCGGTCTCCAGATATCCGGAGGCGCGGTCAGGGAACGCCATCTGCAGCTGGTCCCACAGGGTGTGGAAGTCGTGGGAGTACCGGTACAAGACAATCCGGGCGGCAGAGAGGTCCGCCAATTGTAGCCTGCGCCGCTGCGCCAGCGGGTGGGACGCCGCAGCTACGCAGACAATCGGATCGTGCAGTATTTCGAGGCGGCGAACGCCAGGTTGGGATACTCCGCCGATGATGAACCCGACGTCCACCTGGCCGTCGAGCACACGTTGAACCACTTCGTGGGAATGCGCATCGTGCAGTGTGACATGACAGCCCTGCCTAGCCAACGCGTCCAGCAAGCGAGGCAACAGGTACCCGTTGATGGTCGGTGGGCCGGACAAAGTCACCCGGGGGCTCGAGTCGCCCAGATGGCGGACTGCGTCGCTGCCCTCCTCAACGAGCGCCAGGACGCGCTCGGCGTAACGCGAAAACACTTCCCCTGCTTCGGTCAGACGGACGCCCCGGCGGTGGCGGGTGAACAGCGGTTTTCCCACTTCCCGCTCGAGCGCGAGGATCCGCTGGCTTACGGACGGTTGCCCCATGTGCAGACTGGCGGCCGCGCGAGATATCGATTGGTGTTGGACGACTGCCTGAAAGATCCGAAAATCGTCTAGTTCCACAGTGGTATTTCCCCTGTCAATACGACATATCAAAAACATCTGTCTTCAGAATACCACAGTGCACTTGCATACTGAGGTCGTGGTGGCGGGTTGTGGTCGGCAGTCCGCCTGAAACGCGGTGTTAGTCTCTTGCAATGAAGTAAATGGAGGCGTTTTGATTGTCCTACATCACTTTGCTCCGGGATGTCCGGACGTTCTGCCTGTGGAGCGGTCAGCTTCTGTCCGAGGCGGGCGACAGACTTTACACCATGGCGATGCTGTGGCTCGCCTACCAACTGACAGGGTCCGCGAGCGCGACCGCTCTGGCGAGCCTCAGCGAATCGCTGGCCCTCACGGCGGTGGGCCTCGTTGGAGGCGTGCTGATTGACCGCGTCGACCGATTTGTCGTTGTCATCTGGGTAGACGTTTTGAGGGCAGCGCTGGTCGTTTCTCTCCCGTTCGCCGCGCACTTTGGCACACTCAACCTTGGGCTGTTGGTCGCAGTTGGCACCGCCATGGGTGCGCTCAATGCGCTCTTTGAACCGGCTCTGAGTGCACTACTCCCAAGCCTGGTTCCGCGCGAGCAGTTCCCAGCTCTCGCCGGGCTCATGGATACACCAAGTCGATTCGCTCGCCTTCTCGGGCCCGGCAGCGCGGGACTGCTGCTGGCGTGGATGCCGGTCACCGGGTTCTTTTGGCTGGACGCCGCCTCCTTTCTGGTGTCCGCCGCAAGCCTGGCAATGATTCGGCGCTGGACTGGGGGCGCGGCCCCGTCGACATCCTTCCCATCTGCGCGGACAAGTACAGTGCTCGAAGACCTTCGGGCAGGATTCGCCATCGTCTGGACCAACTGGCGCCTCTGCAGGCTGTTCATCGCACAGATCTTCGGCAGTGTCGCGTTCTCTGCGTTCTCTCTTGGTGTGCTGTTGCTCGCCACGCAACAGCTTCACGCCGGCCTCGCCGGCTATGGCTGGCTGATTGGCGCCTACGGCGCCGGGAGCCTGATTGGAAATTTCGCTTCCGGCAACTTCGATTGGGGACGATGGCGGTGGAGCATCGCCATTGGCGGCTGGGCGGGCATCGGCCTCGGTTTCGTTCTGCTGGGACAAACGAGATTTATCACGCTGGCCTCTATCAGCACTCTGGTTGCCGGGTTTTGCGGATCAATGGCCCACGTTGCCCGCGCCACCTGGACCGGCCAACATGTCCCGGACCAGCACCTGGGCAAAGTGTACAGTCTGCAGTACCTGTCGGAAGCGGTGGCTGCCGCCATCGGCGCTGCCCTGTGCGGGCTTCTGCTCGACCGCAACGCTCCCAGCCAAGTTTTGACCGGCGCAGGTGCTGTCATGATGACTGTCAGCGCACTGGCGCTCGCCTTGCCAAAGTCGCGCGACCCCGATACAATGTACAGAATATACGAACGATATCAATTCTCGCATTTGCCTGTGGAACAAGACCGACATAGGTGAATTGCGAATGGCAACCCTGTGGCTGGGGGAGGGCGCCGAATTTGACCGCGTACATCGGATTGCTGGGCTGTGGAACCGTCGGCGGCGGAGTGGTGGAACTCCTGGAACGCCGAAAAGACAAGATCTTCCGGTTGACGGGCGAAACGCCTGAATTGAAGCGAATCCTCGTCCGAGATTTGGACAAACCGCGGAATGAAGCGGTCCGCCGGGACTGGTTGACCTCCTCTCCAGAAGACATTCTGTATGATCCGGATATCGCAGTTGTCATTGAAACCATCGGAGGCATTGAACCGGCGCGGGAATACATCCTGACGGCCCTACGGTCCGGTAAGCACGTGGTGACCGCCAACAAGGACCTGATGGCGCTCCACGGGGATGAAATCCACCGCACCGCCGCGCAACACAACGTAGCCGTCCTGTACGAAGCGGCCGTCGGCGGCGCCATCCCACTCGTCCGCCCGCTCAAGGAAAGCCTGACCGCGAATGAGATTTCTTCCATTAAAGGAATTGTGAACGGCACGTGTAACTTCATCCTCTCGCAGATGACCGAGACGAACCGGGAGTTCGACGACGTCCTGCGCGAAGCCCGGCGGCTGGGGTACGCAGAAGCCAACCCGGCGAGCGACGTCGACGGCCTCGACTCGGCCCGCAAGCTGGTCATTCTCGCGGCGCTCGCGTTTCACAGCAGCGTCCGGCTGGAAGATGTCGACGTCCAGGGCATCCGTTCCGTTACCGCCGCTGATGTGGCGCACGCGCGGGAGCTCGGTTTCGTCATCAAACTGCTGGCGGAGGGAATCAACCACAACGGGGCCCTCGTCCTGCGCGTCAGCCCGACCCTGATTCCCAGAGATCATCCGCTCGCCAACGTGTCCGACGCCAACAACGCGCTCTACGTGCGTGGTGATGCGGCGGGCGACCTGATGTTCTACGGGCGCGGTGCAGGTTCACTGCCGACGGCGAGCGCGGTCGTGAGCGACGTCATTGAGCTGCTCCGGCAAATCCGCCTGGGGTTTGATCCGTCCAGCTCTCCGCAGTATTTGACCGAGCGGCGGGTGGACGCAAATCTCGCTCCGCCAAGGCGGCACTACATCCGCCTGCGCGTTGTGGATCAGCCTGGGGTTCTGGCGCGCATTGCAGGCACGTTTGGGGACTCGAGCGTCAGCATGGAAACAGTCCTGCAGAAACGGGTGGAAAACGGGCTTGCCGAACTGGTCATCATCACGCACGAAGTCTCTCCTTCAACCATGCGGAGAGTCGCGCTGAATGTCGACAAGCTGCCGAGCGTCCGCGAAGTCTGCTGCGTTTTCCCCGTGGACGAC
>CAZYAH010000077.1:6675-8780 GCA_964645595.1 uncultured Alicyclobacillaceae bacterium
TGCTCAAACGGAATCCTCAAACGGTTTCCGCCCATTTTCCGTTGCGGAAAATCGGCACCGTTTGCCCGTTCTTGGTGGTCGCGTCGATGTTCAGATCTGCGGAACCAATCATGAAGTCGACATGCATCAAGCTGTCGTTCAACCCGTTTTTCTCCCATTCGCTCCGGTCCAGCTTGTGTCCGCCTTCAATCAGCGGGTACGCCCGGCCGATGGCCAGGTGGCAGGACGCGTTTTCGTCAAAGAGCGTGTTGTAGAACAAGCGGCCCATCTGGGCGATGGGGGAGTCCACAGGGACCAAGGCCACCTCGCCGAGGTAGTGGCTGCCTTCGTCCGCCTCGATGATGCTTGCCAGTGCGTCTTGTCCGGTTTTCGCGGAGTATTCCACAATCCGTCCGTTCTCAAAGCGCAGCTTGATTCCATCAATCAGGCGGCCGTTGTGGTTCAGCGGCATGGTGCTCGACACGACGCCGTTCACGCCGGTCTTGAGCGGAGCGGAATACACTTCTTCCGTCGGAATGTTGGCGACAAACGGAACACCGTCTGCCGTGTCCTGCAGCGCTGCCGTCCAAAAGTGCGCCTCGTGAAACTCGATGGTCAGGTCTGTGCCCGGACCACGGAAGTGGAGGGTGCGAATGCCGAGGCGGTTAATCCAGTCCTTCCGCTTTTCCAGGTTCCCGAGGTGCTTCTTCCAGTCGGCAATCGGATCATCCCCGTCCGCTCGGGCGCAAGCCAGAATCGCTTTCCACAGCGCCTCGACGCGCTCCTCTGGCGGCAGTTCCGGGAACACCTTGTCGGCCCAAGCCTGCGTCGGAGCGGACAACAGCGCCCAGCTGTACTCGTTGTTGGTGCGCTTGTCGTTGAACGCCCGGAAGACCGCCGAGTTCGCGCGGGTTGCCGCTTCGACGCGAGCGGGATCTACCCCTTTGAACAAATCCGGGTCCGTTGCCGGCAAGGCGATGTAGGCAGCTCCTTCTTTCGCGAGCTGTTCCACCCACTGAACCTGCCAGCGAGCGCGGGCCTCCCAAGTCTCCAAAGAACCGCGCCGGACGGTCTCGCGCACCCACCACTCGTCGCCCCAGTCCACGTGCACAAACTTAGCCCCTGCGTCATAGCCCGCCTCGACCAACAGCCGGGCGAACTCGATGTGCTCGGGGAGCACTTGGCGAATGCCGTAACCAATCACGAGATTTTGTCCGGGTTGGAGATTGACGCCGACTTTGACTGCCAACTCTGCGTACTTCTTTAGCTGTTCTCTCAAACCGCGTTCCATCTCCTCTTGCTATGTACTGTCGATGATGTTTCCGCCACCTTGCGACTGATTCGGAGGCATAATCCCATGATACCAAATGTACAGGCGTGATTCGCCCCTTCGCACAAAATTCACACATATTCACCGCACTCCGGCGCGAGGAACTCCACAGCACAACAGACCACTTACAAGAAGTGGTCTGTCCTGTCCGTTCAATGTTGTCATTCCCGCGTCAAGCTGGATGCGAGGTTCTATTCGGCCGAATGTGAAAGTGAATACAAGCCGCCGCGCGCAAGGCAGCCTGCTTGGCTTCTTCGGCGGAATTGGCCGCCGCAATGACGTACGCATAGCGGTGCCCCATGGAGAGCGGCGTTGTCAGGTACGCGTTCTTGTGCGGTTTTACAAACACTTCCTCCACCAGCGGATTCCGCATTGCCTGAACTTTTCCGGTTACTTTGGTGAGAATGCCAGACTGCTTCGCCGTGACGTACTGTGCGTAGACGTACTTCTCCTTTTTGCGCGCAAGATTCGGTGGTTGACCAATCAGGGATTTGATGGTCTCCTTGGCGAGGTTAATGCCAAAAGCGTAGGAGATCAGCCGGTTCATTGCCGCACCCGAGATCCGAGGGTTGACCTCGATGATCTTGCACATACCTTGGCAATGCTTGAATTCGACGTGGAAAGCGCCTGCGTGCATGCCAATCCGTTCGCGCACCGTTCCCACCATCTCCTGAATCTGATCCATGAAATCTAGTGGCAGAACGGGCAATACGCAGTAACCTGTGATGATAAATCGCTGATCCAGGGTAATGGTTTGTTCCACCACCGCGACGACGTGGGGAACTCCTTCGTGCAC
>CAZYAH010000078.1:0-8671 GCA_964645595.1 uncultured Alicyclobacillaceae bacterium
GTCGTGCTACCATTACACCATCCGGCATCGCCTGCCGACGTTTTTGGATTATACATGCCTCAGCAGGCGTTGTCAACGGGTATTATGCATTGAATATTTTTCCTGTTCGAAGCAGCTCTGCTGCGGTCCGCAGTCGTTGTTGGCATGCGCTGCGGCCAAGGAGAGCCATTACGTCGAACAATCCCGGGCCGACTGTGACTCCGGTGACGGCCAGTCGCGTCGGGTGAATGAGCTGGGCAGCCTTGACGTTCCACTCCTCGGCGAGAGATCTGTACTTCTGCTCAATTCGCAAGGATGTAAACGGAACCACGTCGTCCAGCGCGGCCGCCAGCGCCTCCAGTCGGTTCGGCACTTGCTCGTCGGCAAAGTGCTTCTTCGCACCTTTCTCGTCGTACACCTGCGGAGATGTAAAGTAGTAGACGAGATTCTCCACGAGCTCCCCGGTGCTTCGCGAACGCTCTTTGCCGAACTCAATCAGTGTGCGAATCCACGCAAGTGTCGTCGCCTCCGGATTGGACTCGACAAAACCACGTTCCTGCAAAGACGGCCAGATGATCTCCAACAGCTTGTCCGGCGACATGTTGCGCACGTAGTGCGCGTTTACCCATTCCAACTTCTTGACGTCGTACACGGCCGCGTGCTTGGCGACCCTTGTTAGGTCAAACAGCTGAATGGCTTCCTCCCGGCTGACAATCTCCCGGTCCTCCCCAGGCGAGAAGCCGAGCAACAGCAGATAGTTGATGAGCGCTTCCGGGAGAATCCCCGCGTCCTTGTACTCCTGGACGCTGGTGGCGCCATGCCGTTTGCTCAACTTGCTCCGGTCCGGCGCCAAGATCATCGGCACATGAGCAAACACCGGCACAGGAGCGCCCAAGGCTTCAAACAACACAATGTGCTTTGGCGTGTTGGAGAGGTGCTCTTCGGCCCGAATGACGTGGGTAATCTCCATCTGGGCGTCGTCCACGCACGAGGCAAAGTGGTACGTGGGCGTCCCGTCTGCCTTCCAGACGACGAAGTCGTCCAGCTCCTCGTTCGCAAAAGCGACATCTCCGCGGATCAGGTCGTGGACAACCGTTTCGCCTTCGACCGGCGACTTGAACCGGTACACCGGGCGTTCCCCTGCAGCCAGTTTGGCCTCGACCTCAGCCGCGGACAAATGGCGGCAGCGGCCGGAATACCGCGGCGCCCTGCCTTCGCGTTGGGCAATCTCTCGCTCTTTCGCCAGTTCTTCCTGGGAACAGAAGCACGGGTACACTTTGCCCTGGCGGATCAGCGTATCCAGCGCTTCGCGGTAGATGGGCAGCCGTTCGGATTGCCGATACGGTCCGTGCGGCCCCCCGACGTCGGGACCTTCGTCCCAATCGATGCCAAGCCACCGGAAACTGTCCAGGATTTGGCGATAGGACTCTTCGGTTGAACGCGTCCGGTCAGTGTCGTCGATGCGCAGGACAAACACGCCGCCGTGTTGCCGGGCGAATAGCCAGTTGAAATAGGCCGTGCGCGCGCCGCCAATATGTAGAGAACCGGTCGGACTAGGCGCGAACCGGACGCGAACGGTTTCTTGTTGCGATGTCATGCTCGTCCCTCCAAAGCGTATGACGTACTGAGATTAAGCAAACCTAAAACAAACCATGAGACAATGAGGTGATAGACGTTGACCGTCCATAAAACTGGTTCCAGCCCTCACGCGCAGAGCGACAACTCAGGCACGTACAACCCCGGCCCAGTCAACGAGTCGGAGTGGCTCGCCGAGGAAGTGTCCGCGGTACAGGCGCAGCAAAAAGACATCCTCCTCGAGGAATTTCCTGAGGGCCCGTACGGCGCTGCCACCAACGAAAGCAAACCAGGAAAAACATCCCCCTGGCGTGAAGGACAGGCCGATGTCAGTTCCTTCCGGGATCAGAATCCCGCCTTCTCGGACCGCCAAGCGCCTGATCACGAGCCTCCGGCTGACGCACCAAAAGGATCCATCGAAGGCCAAAACTGACCCGGTCCACCGCCGCCGGCGCAGTCAAAGCCGGCGCGTAGAGCGAGAACTCCTCTATTGTAGTCCAAGGTCGTGCAGGAGACAAAGCGGTGTAGTAAGATGTTAGCTGGCAGGCAATATGTCCCTGCACACCTGGACCTACAACAACACGAGGAGTTGTGCCCATGCACCAATACTGGTTTTGGATTGGCAACTTTCCAGTTCGAGCGTACAGCACCATCTTCGCGCTCGCTTTTCTGCTCGGACTAGCAGCCACTCTGTACTTCGCAAAGGCGGATGGCAAACGCGAGTTGGTCCCGCACCTGTGGAATCTGGCGCCGCTATTGTTAGTCGGTGGAATCGTGGGAGCTCGCTTCTGGCAGGTCTTCTTCTTCGATTGGCGCTATTACGCGCAGAATCCCGCGGAGATTATCGCCATCTGGCACGGCGGACTGTCCATTCAGGGCGGAATCGTGGGCGCCGTTGCCGTCGGCGCGTGGTACATATATAAACACGGACTGGATTTCTGGGCGCTCGCCGACGTGGCCGCCCCCGGCATACTGCTCGGGCAAAGCATCGGCCGCGACGCGAACCTGATGAACGGCGACGCGTTCGGCGACCCGACACACCAGAATTTCGGCATTGTGTATCCGGACACCACACTGGCACATCAAACGTTTGGAGACCAACCCCTGTGGCCGGCGGAGGTGTGGGAAGGCCAGGCCGACGTCATTCTGTTCGCCATCCTGCTCATCCTCAAACAGCGCAAGTGGCCCAAGGGTTTCCTCTTTATGTATTACGTGGTCAGCTACAACACCGTCCGCTTCCTGTTGGAAATGCTGAGAGGCGACTCCCCCAGATTCCTGTTCAACTGGGATGCTGCGCAATGGACCTCGGCGCCGCTTGTCGTGCTGGGAGTGCTCGTCATCATCTACATGTTCTACAGGGAACGCCGCGCCAGAGATATGGAAAACCCCGCCGAGTCGTGAACTTCGGCGGGGTTCTTGTCGCTGCGACGGATCCGCTAACTTATGGAGCCAAGCTTCGCGCCCGGACGGTCCGCAGCGCCTCGACGCACATTTCGTTCTCCTCGTCTGTGCCAAACGTAATCCGAACGTAGTCTTCCAACCCCCGGAAACCGGCCCTCACCATAATCCCCAACTTCATCAGGTCGTCCATGGTTTGCACACCGTTGCCAGTCCGCACGAGAACAAAGTTCCCTTCCGTCGGGACTACGTCCATTCCCATGGCAGGCAAAACCCTTTCGTAGTACGCCTTGCTGCGTTCGGCGTGCGCCAGAGAGGCCTGGCGATGACCAGCGTCCGCCAGCGCAGCCGCGGCGGCCCGCTGTGCAAGGCGGTTGACGTTAAACGGTTCGCGAACGCGATTCACATAACTCCACAGATCCGGATGAGCCAGGCCGTAGCCGACGCGCAGCCCTGCCAGCCCGTACAGCTTGGAAAAGGTGTGCAGAATGACAACCCTGGGATCCGCAAACAACGATGCGCTCTCGCGCACCCTCAATGGGTGGGCAGAGTAATCGTTGTACGCAAGGTCCAGGACCACGACGACGTGGCTTGGAAGGGCGGACAGCAGCCACTCCGCCTGTTCCTGCGAGAGAATGGTTCCGGTGGGGTTGTTTGGGGAGCACAGGTACACCATTTTGGTACGGTCAGTGACAGCGCTGGCGATGACCTCGACGTCGTACTGGAACTGCGAATCCAGCGGCGCCTGCACGACCTTCGCGCCCATGATGGCAGCCCCGAAGGCGTACTGCGAAAACGACGGGTGCGGCACGACAATTTCGTCGCCCGGGTTGAGTAAGGTTTCCGACAAGAGTTTGATGATGTCGTCTGACCCGTTCCCTACCAAAACGTGTTGGATTGACAGCCGGTGGAAGTCTGCGATTGCCTGCCTCAGCAACTCGCTGCCGCCATCCGGGTAGTGATGCAGCGTGGACAACTCGTCCTGAATGGCGCGAATGGCGAGCGGCGATGGCCCGAGCGCATTTTCATTCGCGTTCAGCTTCACAATCCGCTTCAGTCCGTAGAGCCGGCGCAACTCGTCGTCCGTGAGACCGGGAACGTACGGTTCAATCCCAGCAATCCCCGGCCGCACCTGTCGTGCAATGTCCACTGGCATTTCCTCCCGTTTACTGCCGACGCGCAGCTGTTTCAATGCGGACAAGCCGCTGGAAATCTCTACTGTACCACTAGTCCAAGCGGCTTTGTTACAATAGACCGTGCGATATATACCGAGCATTCTAGCACACGAGTGACCGTCCAACAACGGGCGGTCACCTATCTTGAAGCGGTTCCCGCGGTGGACCGCCGATGCGGTGAAAGGAGCTAGCGCTGTGTCTCTGTTCATACCAACCCACGAAGACGTCGAAGCCGCCAGTAAGCGGTTGCAGGGCGTCACTCAGGTGACCCCTCTCGATTACTCGAAGACCTTTTCCACTTTGTCGGGTAACAGCATCTATCTGAAGCTCGAGAACCTGCAAAAGACGGGGTCCTTCAAGTTGCGCGGGGCCTTTAACAAGATTGCCTGCCTGTCGGAAGAGGAGCGCAATCGCGGTGTCATCGCCGCATCGGCCGGAAACCACGCGCAAGGAGTCGCCTACGCAGCGCGCTACCACAACGCGCCCTGCACCATCGTCATGCCGGAAAGCGCCAGTCTGGCCAAGGTCAGTGCGACCCAGGGCTACGGGGCGAACGTGGTTCTCGCCGGGGACTCCTACGACGATGCGTATGCCCACGCATTGCAGTTGCAGCAGGAACACGGGTACACGTACGTACACGCGTTTGACGATCCGTTCGTCATCGCCGGCCAAGGCACGGTGGGGCTGGAAGTTCTGGAACAGCTGCCGACCACGAACGCTATCGTCGTCCCGATGGGAGGCGGCGGCTTGGCGACTGGCATTGCCGTCGCTGTCAAAGCCATTCGACCAGAGATCAAGGTGTTCGGTGTGGAGGCCTCTGCCGCGGCGTGTTTCCGGCACGCTCTCGACACGGGGCGCATTGAGACCATACCCCCGCTGCCGACGATTGCAGACGGTATCGCGGTTCGCCGTCCTGGGGAACTGACGATGGAATTGGCCAAACGGTACATCGACGACGTGTTGACCGTCGAAGAAGAGGAAATCGCCCGCACCATGGTGTTGTTGATGGAGCGCAGCAAGACGGTTGCGGAAGGGTCTGCTGCAGCGGCGCTGGCGGCGTGTATCTACGGGAAGGTGCCCTCGAACCTGGGCGACGTAGTGGTTGTCTTGTCCGGGGGAAACGTGGACGTCACGGTGCTCTCGAGAATTATTGAGCACGGGCTGGTGGAAGCAGGTCGCTATCTCCGCCTCGCCGTTACGCTCGCCGACCGCCCGGGCGCGCTCCGGGACCTGCTCGCAATCTTCGCGAAACTGGGCGCCAACGTCGTCTCGGTCCAACACCGTCGCGTGGGCTCAAGCATATCGTTCGGGCAGACGGAAGTCGAAGTTGACCTGGAGACCAAAGATGCCAATCATATCGACGCTATCTTCGATGCACTGCGGGAACACGGATACCACCCGACGAACCGCTGCTAATCGCGAGTTGTCTCGCCGTCAAGTGCGGTGGTCGGGTGCCCCAACCCGCCGGAAATGGCAAATTTGAACGCCTCTTCAACGGATAAGGAGCAAGGTCTCACCCGGGTTCTATCCACGATGACGGTGATACCTGCGAACTGAAACGTGTTGGGAAGGTAGACCGAGAGCTTGCTGCCATCGGGATCGACTTCTATTGGCAGGTGTTCGCTCGTCACCAGCCCGACGACCCACGCGCGCTCGTCGGGCCAGGCGACGAACACCGCCCGTTGAAAACCGCGGCGCTTGTACACCAGATTCTGTACAATTTCCTTAAACATCGAGTACAGCGATTTCACCAGGGGAATGTGCGTGAAGAGGGCGTCCATCGCCTGGATCAGCCGGTGGCTGATGTACAGCCGAGTCAGGGAGCCGACAAACGTGATCAAGAGCAACACGAGCACAAACCCTTCGCCCGGAAGATGCACCCCGCTCACATCCCCGATGTACGGACTCAGCCATCCATCCACGGTGTTGAAGACGAACACCACGACCCAGATGACCAACGCAAACGGGGTCACGGTCACCAGCCCGGTTGCAAAGTGCCTCGCCACCTGACGCAACACTGTCTCTCACCCTCTTCTTGACATGCACTTCCCCGCGGAACGATTCCGCACGCGTTTTCCGTCACAACGTGTAAAACCCAACGGCCATGACCAAGTAGGCGCCGAACGCCAACGCCCCTTCCAGCCAGTTCGACTCGCCGTCCATCATTAGGACCACAATCAACATCACCGCAGCGCCCATGCTTGCGAGCTCCGGCCAGCTGAAGAGGAGCGGCATGGGATTCCCCAACAGCATGCTGGCGATAAACAGGACGGGAGCGACAAACATCGCTACCTGGAGGCTGCTGCCGACCGCGATTTCGAGCGACAGGTCCATGCGGTTCTTCCAGGCCATCCACACGGCAGATGCGTGTTCGGCCACATTGCCAATCACCGCGACCACAATCACGCCCATGAAGATCTCGCTCCACCCGAGCGTCGTTGCCAGTTCCTTCATGCTGTCGACGAGCCATTCGCTCTCCAGGCCGACCAGGACGGTGGTCACCAGCAACACGAATACTGAGGGCCACAACTGCCACGGCGTATCCTCGTCGTCCTCATCCGCGGCAATCGACTGAAACACTTCCCTGTGTGTGAACAGCGAGAAGTACAGCCCAGACATGTAGAGCAGGAGCGACACCGCGGCGACCACAGAGGAGAGCGCAAGACTTGCCTCCGCGCGCGCCGAGCTGAAGATGGCGGGCACAATGAACGCGACGCCGATGCTGAGGAGCAGCATGGATGCGTTGTTGCGCGCCGCGCGGATGTTAAAGCGCTGGATGGGGTGGCGAATTCCGCCGACAAAGAAGCTGATGCCGAGTACGAACAACAGGTTCCCGATGATGGAACCCGTGATGGACGCCTTGACCAACGTCGTCAGGCCATCTTTCAGCGCAATAATGCCAATAATTAACTCGACGGCGTTGCCGAACGTCGCCGACAACAGACCGCCGACCCTTGGTCCGGCGTGAGCTGCAATGGACTCGGTGGATCGCCCCATTAATCCTGCCAGCGGAACAATGGCGAGACAGGCGAGGATAAAGATCCACAAGTGCGCCGCGTGGAACATTTCCGCCGCAGCGCTCGCGGCGACGAGCACCGCCGTAATGGGCCAAATCCACTTCTTCAATTCAGAAAACCCCCATTTTCTTTCGTCTTTTGTCAGTCAAAATATACGTTAGCAACCTGCCCGCCGCTCGTCCAGCGAATCGGGGCTGAAACCATCCTTCGTTCGAACAATTGTTGAAGAGAATCCAAATTTGCGGCGCGTGCCGATGATGTTGCCCGCCGTTCGCCGATGACTATATAATGTACAAGAAGATGGTCAAAGGAGGCAAACCCACATGTCCAGCGCAAAGCTCAGCGTCGATGCCTTTATTGAAATTCCCAAAGGCAGCCAGAACAAATACGAATTTGACAAGGAAGCCGGCGTGTTCCGCCTGGACCGCGTGCTGTATTCTCCGATGCATTACCCGACTGAGTACGGATACATACGGGATACTCTGGCGGAGGATGGCGATCCGCTGGACGTCATGGTGCTCACCACATACCCGACCTTCCCCGGTTGTGTCATCGAAACCCGCGTCGTGGGCGTCCTCGTGATGTCTGACGACAAGGGCCAGGACGAAAAGCTGCTCGGCGTCGCGGAGACGGATCCGCGGTTTGCGCATGTGCAGACCTTGGAAGATGTGCCGCCTCACATCCTGAAAGAGATTGCCCATTTCTTTGAAGTGTACAAGGATCTGGAGGGCAAGGAGACCAAGGTCGAAGGCTGGAAAGGCCGCGAAGACGCAGAGCGCATTCTGCAGGAAGCCATCGCTCGCTACAAGGGATGAGGAAGAGGCTGTCTCAACAACCCAAACGTTGAGACAGCCTCTCTGTCTGTTTCACTTGGAAAACAGCGCGTATCCTCGCTTTCGCAGAGCCAACACACCCCAAGCAGACAACAGCACTCCGACGAGACTGACGCCATAGAGCACCCACTCAGGCCAGGTCAGCGCAAAGCCCACCTTTGCGAACAGGTAAATGGAAAGCAAGGCGAACAGTCCCACCGACACCCACCAGCGGCGAAAGATCATGTTCACCGCGATGCCAAACCCGAACATCGTCACAACGGCCAATACGTCGAGCAGGAACCAGAACCCAAACAACGCCCGCACTCCTCAAAATGTGGTTGAACCGACCTTTGGCAGAATTATTATACTTTAGGTACATTCCACGAACAATGAACGGAGGAGCTGCGTTGCCGACAAGGCCTCGAATCGCGTCTATATGCCCGAGCAATACCGAAATTCTGTGCGCCCTCGGCCTCGCTGACTGCCTTGTCGGCGTGGACCTCTATTCGGACTATCCGCCTGAAGCAGTGCGGACGCTGCCGCGACTCGGGCCGGACTTGACCATTGACATCGACCTGCTCGTATCGCTGCAGCCGGATGTCACGGTCTGTTCGCTGTCCGTCCCCGGTATGGAACGCGTCGTCGAGGCGGTCAGAAACGCCGGGTTGCAGGCGATTGTGCTGTCCCCCCGCACGCTCGAAGACATCTTCAC
>CAZYAH010000079.1:0-2281 GCA_964645595.1 uncultured Alicyclobacillaceae bacterium
ACGCTGTTGCTCGCCGGCCTGGTTGCAGCGCTGTCCGGCATTGTCATCGGCGCACCGACGCTCCGACTCCGCAGCGACTACCTGGCGATTGTGACGCTCGGGTTTGGGGAAATCGTCCGGATTGCCGCGAACAACCTGCAATTTACAGGCGGTCCGTCCGGGATCTTCGGGATACCAAAGCCTCAGCTCGGGTCTTACGTGATGTATCACATTTCCGACATGTATTATCTGATGCTGGTCTTTGCGGCGATTACCATCTTCGTGGTGTATCGGCTCAGCTACTCGCGCGTGGGCCGCGCCTGGAAGTACATCCGCGAGGACGAAGACGTGGCCGAGGCGATGGGCATCAACCGCGTTCGCTACAAGCTCTTGGCCTACGCTACTGGCGCGTTTTTCGGCGGCATCGGGGGCGCGCTGTTCGCCGTCAAGATGACGGCCATCTCGCCGCAGAGTTTCGTATTCATGCAGTCGGCTATGATCCTGCTCGCGGTCATCCTCGGCGGTTCGGGGCGCATCCCGGGCGTGGTGCTCGGCGCAGTGCTCGTCATTTTGCTGCCCGAGGCGCTGCGCGACCTGTCGGATTACCGGCTCCTCATCTTTGGATGTCTGCTGGTGTTGATGATGATTTTCCGCCCGGATGGCCTGTGGCCGGCCGCCAAGGAAAAGGAACCAGCTGCATCGCTCGAAGGGACAGGAGGTGGACCAGGTGGCGCTCGCTGAACTGCAAAACGTCACACTCCGGTTTGGCGGACTGTTGGCGGTAAACGATGTGAGTTTCGACATCCCGGAAGGAATCATCATGAGCCTGATTGGCCCCAACGGCGCGGGCAAGACGTCGGTGTTCAACCTGATGACCGGGTTCTACCGACCCACCAGCGGTCGGATCCGCCTGAACGGCGTGGACATTGTCGGCAAGAAACCGAGCCGCATCACGCAGCTCGGGATGGCGCGGACGTTTCAGAACATCCGGCTGTTTCCCTCGCTGACCGTGCTCGAGAATGTGATGAGCGGGATGCACAGCAAGACGAGGCAGGGGATACTCGGCGCCGTCTTACGTACGCCCGCTGCACGGAGGGAGGAAGCCCGCATCCGGGAAGAGGCGGAACGGTGCATGGAGTTCGTCGGGGTGTCGCAGTACGCGCACCGGATCGCACGAAACCTGCCGTACGGCCTGCAGCGCCGCGTGGAGATTGCGCGCGCTCTCGCAACGCAGCCGAAGCTGCTCCTGCTCGACGAGCCGGCGGCTGGTCTGAACCCGTCGGAGCGGAGCGCCCTGATTCAGCTGATTCGCCGGATTCGCGACGAGCGGAAATTGACGGTGCTCCTGATTGAGCACGACATGGCGCTGGTCAACCAGGTGGCCGAGCGCTTGGTGGTCCTCGATTACGGCCAGAAGATTGCCGACGGGACGCCAACTGAGGTGCTCGAGAACGAGCGAGTGATTGAGGCCTATCTCGGGAAGGAGGACGAGGACTGGTGAGCTCTGCAAAGAATGCGCTGTTGGAACTGGTGGACGTGGACGCGTACTACGGAAAGATCCAGGCGTTGCGATCCGTTCGTCTCACCGTCCCGGAAGGCGAAGTAACGACCCTGCTCGGCACCAACGGGGCCGGAAAGAGCACGACGCTCCGGACCATTTCCGGGGTAGTCCGCGCCCGCCGCGGCCAGATTCTCTTCATGGGGGAGGACATCACCAGGCTGGAACCGCACCAGGTGGTGGAGCGCGGCATTGTCCACGTGCCGGAAGGTCGGCGCATCTTCGGCACGATGTCGGTCACAGAAAACCTGGAGCTCGGCGCGTTCACGAAGCGGAAAAAGCCTGGGCACGTCCGCCAGTCGATGGAACGGGTCTACGAGCTGTTCCCGCGCCTGAAGGAACGGGCGAAGCAGATGGCGGGGACGCTGTCCGGCGGGGAGCAGCAGATGCTCGCCATCGGGCGGGCCTTGATGGGAGAGCCGAAGCTGCTGATGCTCGACGAACCGTCGATGGGCCTTGCCCCGATTGTGGTGAAGGAGATTATGCGGACGATTGCCAAGATCCGCGACGAAGGCACCACGATTTTGCTCGTGGAGCAGAACGCGCGGGCTGCCCTCAAGCTCGCCAGCATCGGCTATGTCCTGGAATCGGGGCAAGTCAAGCTGTCTGGGACCTCGGAAGAGTTGCAGCGGGACGACCGGGTCGTCGAGGCCTACCTGGCGCTCGGCCACGGGGGATGACGGAGAACGGGGGTTTCATGCACCGTTGTCTGGAGCCGGCTGAGAGCGCATCTTCGTGGGAGGA
>CAZYAH010000079.1:2381-8274 GCA_964645595.1 uncultured Alicyclobacillaceae bacterium
ACGCTCGGATGGGCCATCAGCTTGTGTATCATGGCCATTCCCGTGACAGTGATTCCTACGGTTGTGTATTTGGCACTGAACTAACATTTGACTCATTGTATGAAAAGTACGGGTTCCCGGCCGATTTTCAGGAACCCGTTCGTTCAGTTTGATTGAATCGCTTCTCGTCGGATGAGGGAAATAGCTCCTCAACAAAAAGAGCTGTTAGTCAATTGGTACTATCTTTTCGCATCCTTTGTGACTCTTTGCAACACCGGGGAGACAATAGTTCCACAGATGCTTAAGATCACCAGAACCGTGATCAATTTCGGGTACCATAGGCCGACATCGAAATGGCTCCACCAAACAGGCCCGAGGATCATCAGCCCCGCCAGAAATGACAGTGCCATGGCACTCGCGCGAAGGCTAGAGATCCATTGTCTTCTGGGTGTCATCAACAACAGCAAATTCCAATGCGTCAACACAACCGTGGCCACGTTGGCAGTTTCAACCACCCTAATAAACCAGGCAGCATAGCTGTTTAGATTCCATACGAACGCAACCGTCAAGACCAGCGTGAGTGAGGTAACGCCAATAGACAGTACGGAAAATCTTCGTTTCTGTAGGTCTCCGGAACTTTTTTCGTGTAACAGCGCATGCACAAACATCGCAACGCTGTAGAGGCCAATCAACACCGTCGTCATCAGGATCTTCACTTCGGTTTCATCAAATCCATTCGAAAAGACAATAATCCCAATGGCGAGCAATGCCGATATAACAAGGGAACCGACAAGTGTCATCAAGAACGTTCTTTTCACGCCATCACCTCATTTTCTATATCTATACGAAACTTATGGTAAATTATCAATGTTCAGTAAGTTTCCATACCTGTCGGGTGTTTGTAGTGAGGCACTGGAATGGAGTAGGAGGGAGAAACACATTGGCGAAGTGGGTCGGCGCCGCTGGGTGCTGTCTGAACGAAGAAGGAAAATTGCTCATGGTGCTGCAGGCCGCACCGGGCGAAGAAAAGCGTTGGACGGTTCCCTCGGGGAGACTGGAACCTGGAGAAACGCTGGCGGAATGTTGTATACGGGAGGTCTGGGAAGAAACCGGCTACAAAGTTGTAGTTCTCCGCCCACTGCTAGTGAAACGGCAGCACACCGACGGATGGGACGTCGAGGTCCACTATTTCGAGGTGGAGGTTACCGGGGGGAGTCTCTGCATTCAGGATCCGGACGGATTTGTCCACGGCGTTGCGTGGAAATCCGGCGACGAAATCGCCACGCTGAACCTCGCATTCCCCGAAGATCGGGAGTTCCTGTTGCAATTTGTCCGCTGAAGTCAATTCGACTCACAGCAACCTTTCCCCGTCAAGTCCCGCCGATTCGGTCAGCGCGCTCGAACGCGACGAAACGGATTTCTCCAATGGCAACGTCATCAACAAGCCAATCATCGCAACCGCCGCAATCATCCATATGGTGTCATGAAATCCCTGCAGACCAGCCGTCGCGAGCTGGCCTTTGACGGAAGCCGGCAGAGACGTGGTGGATGGAGCCGCGGCGTCCAGGCGAACGTGGCCGATGTGTAACGCATTCAGTACCCGGTCAAGGTTCGCATTCTCCCGAATTTGAAAGTACGTTGTCAACAGCGCGATCCCGATTCCCGCACTCAACCGTTGCGCCACGTTGAAAATCGTGTTTGCATCCGCGCTCTCCTTTTCCGACAGACCTTGGAGTATGACCTGCAGAGCAGGTTGGGTGACCAGGCCCGTACCTGCGGATCTCGGGATGAGAAGGAGGGCGATGATCCATGGCGGAGTTTGCACCTGCACGCATTGTAACAGGACAGTGCCACTCAGCAATACAGCCGTGCCAGTCAATGCGCAGCCGCGTACACCGTAACGCGCTATCAGTTTGTTCCCGACACTGAAACCAAACAAAGTTGCCAGGGCCTGCGGGAACAGCACCAATCCCGTAGTGAATGCGGACGCACCCTGAATCTCTTGCAGTACTACCGGAGCCAGGACAATCGTGGAGAAAGAGACTACGGTCGTGACGGAGCACAGAACGATACAGATGGCGTTCTGTCGATTCCGCAACAATTTCAGGTCCAGCGCCGGAGACACCTGACGAAAGCTCCACCACCCGTAAAACGAGAGCACGAGTGCGCCGATGAGCAGGTAAGGCAAGCAGCTTGTGGACAGCCATCCGTGTACAGGCCCCATGGACGCTGCGTACGCCGCGAGTCCGAGGCCCAAGGCCAGAGTGGTTTGGCCAGCGGGATCGAACTGGACAGATGGGTCCGAGACATCCCCTACTCCCCTTGGCACACGCAGCGTGACCAAGAACCCAGCAAGCCCAATCGGCACATTCACCAAGAATATGGATGGCCAACCAAACCAGTGGACAAGCACCCCGGAAACAGTCGGTCCCAGCGCAGGACCCAGAAACAGCATGATACCCATCATTGGCGAAATGCCACTGCCGGATCTGCCCGTGGATCTTTGAATCAGGGTCATCGACAAGGGCAGCAGAGGGGCCCCGAGTGCTCCCTGCAGGATGCGGGCAGCAATGAGTAGTGCGATACTGTTGGACAGGGCGCATAAAGCGGAGCCGACTGTAAAGCCCAGTAAACAAGCGGTGTAGGCCTGAAGTGTCCCAAAGCGCTTGGCCAGATACGAGCTGGTGGCCAAGAATGCGGAGAGAGCCAACAAATACGCGGACATTACCCATTGGACAGTCGACAGGGAACTGTGGAAGGATTGCGCGATATCCGGCAGAGCGACGTTGATGACACTTTCATCCAACATCGACAACAGTGGACCCATTAACAGCCCCACTTGCAGCCCAAGCGGCAGGCGCCCGCTGGACGCGTGTGCAGGAGAGGTATTCATCGGTTAACCCCCTGGCGTTGAGTCATTGAGAACACGTCGAACAATTTGATTCGAACACGATACATCGTATGCGATACATAGTACGCGAATTAATTATCTGTGTGATACGATGGAATTGTCAATCATTTCATGAAAGCTGCGGTGTGGAATACAGTTTGCTGCGAACCTGCAGTGGAGATAAAGAGAGGGAACACGCGATGTCTCTGGAAGACGAAGCGAGGTACATTCGCACGGTCATCAGCAAGTTGAACAAGTTGATTGAGCAGGCATTGGACGAAGACGCGAAGAAAAAGGGCGCGAATTTGACTCGCGCACAGGTGAGCGTGCTCCATCAACTGTCCGAAACACCGGGGATCTCCATCAAGGATTTGAGCGCATGTATGGGCTTGGCGCAGAGTACGCTGTCTGGAATTGTGGACAGACTCGAAAAGAAGCAGTTGGTCGAGCGTCGGACAGACGAAGAGGACAAGCGTGTAACGCGCGTGTACTTGTCACCAGTCGTGGAATCGTACATGGAACGGGACATGTATGGAATCATGGAAGCTCCTCTTGTGGCGTCGCTGGCGAAGGCCACCGAAGAGGAGCTTACCCAGATCCGAATCGGATTGAGCACGCTGGAGCGGCTGTTGGCGGGCGGGGATTGAGGACTTACCGAAACGTCTTGTGAGCCCATGCCACAAACTCAGTCAATGAGCACACAGTGATGTTCTTCTGGGGAGTATCCGGAGAGATATATTTACGGTTTCTCGCCGTAGACCTGAGCCAGTCAACGGCGCCGGCTTTTGCACCACCGCCATCGACCACAATCATGATGTCGCGTTCCGGCATGGCTTCAACACAATTCAAATAGAGATACGGGAACTTTTCGTCAACGCTGCCTGGTGACTGTTGCCACTTACATTCAATCCGCATTTGCAGGTTGTATTTCTGGGACAACAAGAGGAACTCAGTCTTACCCGGATGTCCATATATGGTTTGGTAGGGCGCGTTGCGGACGAGCAGTTCTGTGCCAAATGCGCCTGGATTCTTTGCATATTCCTTGTAGGGTACTAGCGTAAAGCCTTTCGGAACCAAGGTGCTGATTACGATTTGCTCGAGCGTGGTACCGGTATTGTTCGCCATTGTACCCTGCTTGATTTCATCCGACACGGCAATGCCTCCCGCCAAACAAGGCCAGTAACTCCGTTGCTTTGTTCCGATTTGCGCCATCGCAGCTGATAAACCGCTGGACGTCGAACGACTGGATCTCCGCGGCAGCATATGCCTTCAACGTAAACTCGTTGTGGTGATTCGAGATCAGGACAGGAATGCCTCTTTCCGCCAGTTCTTCAGCTACACGGGCCAGGCGCAGCTGGTCTTCGGGCCCAAAACCATCTGCGCTGTAATTCGTAAAATTGGCAGTTTCCGAATAGGGTACATACGGAGGATCGCAATAGATGACATCCCCCGGAACCGCCCGCCTCATCACTGTTTCAAAGTCCTCGGCAAGAAACTCGGCTGTTTGCGCTTTATGGTAGAAGAACATCATTTCGTCAAAAGGGAAATAGGGTTTCTTGTATCGACCAAAGGGAACATTGAATCCAGCCTTTGAATAGCGAACAAGGCCGTTGTAGCCATGTCTGTTGAGATAAAGGAACAGGGAAGCCTTGCGGACTTTGTCCGTTGTACTGTTGAATTCGTCCCGCAACGCGTAATAAGCCTCCGCCGTGTTGTTTTCCGGGACGAACAGCTCCTTGCAAGCGTCTATGAATGAAGGCCCGTATTCTTTGAGAACCAGGTACAGGTTGATCAGATCCGTGTTCACGTCGTTGACGATGTTCTCTTTGTATTCAGTGTTGAGAAACACAGCAGCTGAACCGGCGAACGGCTCAATCAAACGGTTTCCCGGCGGCAACATGGCCTTGATCTTGTCCACAATGCGATATTTGTTTCCTGCCCACTTGAGGAAGGGTTTCATGTCTGTCACTCCATTGTTGCTCAGCTAAATACACTGTTCGACAAAATGACGGCACTATCCTTTCCCGGGCTGCTACATGTGATTCCAGACGTAGTGTGCTATGTGCTGGATGGTATCAATACCGTAGCTCATCGTGGGGTTGTGGAACGTCATGACACAAATCAAATAGTTTTTGCCCCGTCCTTTGATCCAACCTACCGAATTAATCCTCCAGTTCCCTGGGACATATGGCGACCACCCGTTTTTGATTGCACGAAGTGAACCGGTAGGCACCCCCGATGATACTCCCCATCTTTGCGATGGTATAACACGTCCGAGCAGACTTAGTGCAAACTTTCGACGTGATTCATCGAAGTATGGATTTGGATGTGTGAACAGGTTCATCATGTACACTTCGTCGTGCGGCGTAAGAAAGTTCAGCCCCCAAGCGGTTGTGGTCGCTCGATTTTTCGCCCCGATTTTTGCCAGGAAATTGTTCATCCCTTTGTAAGATCCCTCGGCGCGATACAAGGCAGTCGCTGCGTCGTTGTCGCTGTACTCAATCATTGTAGTTGCAAGAGACTTTTCACGTGCAGTCAACGGGCGGCGATGTACTTGCGTTTGATACAGCAGGGCTCCCAAGATAAAAATTTTGAATGTACTCGCCGGACCGTACTTCTTATCTGGGTTGTACACATATGTCTTACCTGTTGTCTTATCCAAAATCTCAATGGATACAGTATCTTTGCGAGACTTAATATATCTGACCAAATCGCTTCCAATGGGTTGCTTGGAGTGCCTGGTCTGCTTGGTCTGCGTGCCAGCTGCATATGCAGTCGTCGAAGCTGTAGGAAGACCCCAGAAAGACAGAGTGAATGCGACTAACAGAACTGCCAACAGGTTCTTTACAATCTCCTTCCCGCTTGCACGGAGAAACGTAACGGCCCGTTCCATTCCGTTCACCACCCATGGTTCAAGTGAATTCATCACATAATTCATACGATTCGGGAATCTTTGTCTGTATGCTTCTGTAAGCTGGGAAACCCAAATATTGTTACATTCAATAGCGCAATCCCGCCTGTTTA
>CAZYAH010000080.1:0-8254 GCA_964645595.1 uncultured Alicyclobacillaceae bacterium
GAATGCCCTGGACCACGTTGGCGATGTTGTACGTCGCCATTTTCGGCTCAATCACGGTGTAGAAAAAGACGGTGTCAATCTGAATCTGCACGTTGTCCTTCGTGATGACCATCTGCGGCGGAACCACAACCTGTTGTGTGCGCAGGTCAATCACCCTCGCAACCCGGTCAATGAACGGGATGATGATGTTCACCCCCGGATTGAGCGTGGCGTGGTACTTGCCCAACCGTTCCACAATGGCGACCCGCTGCTGCGGAATGATGCGAATCGAGCGAAACACAACCACTAGCACGAGCAGGACCAGGACGCCAAAACCAATTAACGTAATCAGATTTCCTGGGGTCATGCTTGATCCTCCTTCGGTTCAACGGTCAAGACCGTAGATGATGCAGCAACCACCACGACCGGTTGCCCGGATTCCAGCGGATGTTCGGATCTGGCGCTCCACAGTTCTCCCTTGACGCGGACGATGGCAAACGCGCCCGGCTCCCCTGCCGAAACGACCACCCCGGTTTGTCCAATCACGCTGTCCGTTCGCTCCGGATACGTCCGCTTCTGCTTCCACTTGCGTACGAGCGGACGCGTGGCCACCAACAGTACGATGCTGACCACGGCAAAGACAAGCAGCTGTGCCCACAGACTAGCGACAAACGGCGTAAGCAACGCGGTGATGAATGCACCAATAGCAATCCACAACAGGACAAACGTGAGTGTGGTCACCTCAATGATTCCGATGGCAAACGCCACGATGAGCCAAATCCACCAGGCCATCCCCTCACCCACTTTCCTTTTTCTTGAATCATCTCATATTTATGAGAACCTGACTAGCTTTCACGACAACATCCGCCAAAATCCGCATGCCGTCAAACAACGCAGCGCGGTCAAACGACATTTTCGGATGGTGCAATCCGGGGGCCAGGTCACACCCCACCCCCAGCATCGTCGCCTTCAACTGCGGCCGCATGGCGGTGTAGTAGTGAAAGTCCTCTGCGCCGGGAGACACAATTTCGCGGACCAGCGCCGCCTCTCCAGCGCAGTCGACAATCGCCTGTGCGAGCAACTCCTGCGCATCCGGGCTTACTTGCGCCGCCATGACGCGGGCGCCGCGGCGAAATTCAACCGTCGCGCCGAGTGACTCGCAGGCCATCCGAATCCGCCGCTCGAGCTCATCCACCAGCTGGTCCAACACCTCGTTCGTCTGTGCCCGTAAGTCGTAGGAAAACTCCGCCGTATCAGGGATGATGTTCGTGCTTCGCCCGCCGCCCTGCATGCGCGTGATCTTGACCGAGTGCGGCACCATCGGATTGACGTGAATCGTTTGCGCCGCCTGCCAGCCCGCAATCGCAGCTTCAATGGCATTGACTCCCAAGTGTGGCCGAGCGCCGTGCGCAGCTACGCCTGTCACCTTTCCGTCCACCTGGATGGCCCCGCCGTTTTTGATGCAGGCGGAGAACTGCCCGGTGCGCAATTCCTGAATCGGGCGCACGTGCACGCCAAACAAATACTCGACATCGTCCACAGCGCCGCGCTCCACGAGGCTCCGCGCGCCTTCCCCAGTCTCCTCCGCCGGCTGGTACAGGACGCGGATGCGAACCTCTGGGTTCGGAAGCGCCTTTTTCAGCAGATGGACGGCTCCCGTGACCATGGTCATGTGCCCGTCATGGCCGCAGGAGTGGTTGGCTCGCCACTCGCCGTCGACCTCTTGCCACAAGGCGTCGATGTCTGTCCGCAGCGCCACCACGGGGCCGGACGGCGGTCCCCACTCGGCCACAAACCCCGTGATGTCCGGAAAGCGAGAAACTCGCAGGCCGAGTTGTTCCATGCGTTCTGCCAAGTAGGCCGTTGTCGCCTGTTCCTGCCAGCTTATCTCCGGGTGAGAGTGAAGGTGGTTGAAGAGCGCTTCCATCTCGTTGCGAATGTCCGCAAGATACGTTTGCCAGTCCACTCGGTTCCCCTCGCTTTACCGTTCGTTGCTAAACGTTGCTTTCGCGACTGTCCACTGGTCCACCAGCTGGCGTTTGACTCTGGACGCTACGCCGCACAGCGGTTCTACGGTCAGCGTCCCGGGCGCGGAAAACTCCACAGCCGGATCAATCAGGTCTTCTTCAAAGTAGCGCGCGCTCGGCGCAGTGTCTCCAGGCAGGGTGAAGCCCGGCAGAGACGTCACCGCAATGTTGTGCAGGCGTCCAACACCAGTCTCCAGCATGCCGCCGCACCACAGTGGAATGTTGTGCTCGCGGCAGACCTCGTGAATCGCCACCGCCTCGGAAAAGCCGCCCACTCGCCCCAACTTGAGGTTGATGATCTTGCAGGCGCCAATCGAGAGGGCCTTCCGCGCATCTTCCGCACTGTGAATGCTCTCGTCGAGGCAAACCGGCGTTGACAGCGATTTCTGCAGAACCGCGTGGTCAATGATGTCGTCGTGCGCCAAGGGTTGTTCCACCATCATCAACCCGAACTCGTCAAACCGCTTGAGGTGCTCGAGGTCGCTCAATCGATAGGCGCTGTTGGCGTCGGCCATCAGGGGGATGTCGCCGAACGCCCGGCGAATCTCCCGCAGCACCTCCACGTCCCAGCCGGGCTTGACCTTCACTTTGATCCGCTGGAACCCCTGCTGCAGGTAGCCGTCAATCTTCTCGAGCAACGCCTGTATGCTAGGCTGAATGCCGACGCTGATGCCGACCGGTATGGATGTTTTCTCGCCCCCCAGTAGTTGGTAGAGAGGGATCTGCTGCTCGTTGGACCACGCGTCCCAGACGGCCATCTCCAGTGCGGCCTTCGCCATCCGGTTGCCTTTGAACGGCCGGAACGCTGCGTGGACCTGGTGAAGATCCGCGGCCGAGTCAAACGACAGATTAAACAGGGCCGGAATCAAGAACTGCTCCATGACGTGCCACGCTGTACCGTTGGTCTCCTCGCTGTACAGCGGCGCTGTGCTCGCCACGCACTCGGCAAACCCGGTCGCGCCCGCGTCGGTGGTCACCTCGACGAGGATCACGTCCTTGTCTTCCTCCACCCCAAACGACGTGGTAAACGGTTCTCTCATCGGCGTCAGCAGTCGCCGAAGCGTGATGCTCTGGATCTTCACGATGAAATCTCCTGCCTCTCCCAAACATATGTTGCCCGATCCGCTCGCCGCTGGATGGAAACAGGGCGGTAGCCCTTGTCCAGAAGCCACTCCGCCGCCCGGCGAAACTGCTCCCGCCACGCTTGTGCAGAGATCCGATCTCTTTGGATCAGCGAGGTAAAGTCCAGCGGTACGTCGGTCGCTGCTGCTCGAGTTGATTCGAATCCGTCCAGTTCCAACCTCGGTGTGCCATTCTCCAGCGCGAGGATCCGGTGGCATTCATCTTCCGGCGGGCAATTCCGCGCCGATACACCCGAGGTGGACCAAATCGCCACGAAGCGATCCGTTTCAATCCCCTGGTTGACCAAATCGTTCTCGTCCGTACCGTACGCGTTGCGCTTGTACTCAACCACCTCAGCGCCGAGCTTGCACAAGTTGAAGTAGGCGTTGCGGGCGACCAGCGGATCAAACGTCCAGACAATGTGCTGGTATCCGAGGTCATGTGCCAACGTCTGCTGCGTTTGTTTGAGCAGCGCGCCAATCCCCTTGTGCTGGTATCCCGGCACGACAGCCGTCTCGTGGGACCACAGAACGGTCTCGCCGCGGTATATGGCGGGAAAGCTGAACAGAAACCCGACTGGGCTTTCCGCGTCGTACGCCAACAAGACAACCCCGCCGTACGCCGCGTGCACCACCATTTGCGCCGTGGAACACGCCGCATCCGTTCCCCACACCGCCGCGGCCAGGCGCCGACATTGCTCGCACCCTTCAAGGGTGGTGACACGCTCAATCCGTATCCCCATGTCCAGTTCCTCCTACTGCACCTTCAGGCTGTCATACAGCAGCGCCGGGGCCAATATTCGCCTACCATTCTAGCAGAATTGCGACGGTTTCGACGATTTGTCCGATATGCGGACGCTAGATATAATGTAGATAGAAAAGTATGGATATTCAGAAAGGATTCGTAGAACTGGAAGTTGGGAGGAGTTCACTTGAAAGCGAAGACGATTGCAACGAGTGCGGTCGCAGTAATGGCCTTGTCTACCCCAATGGCTTTTGCTTCTTCTTGGCCATCGCAAGGTTCCGAGGCGTTGGTCTGGGTGGCCAAGGACATCACCCGGCAAAGTCATTTTACGCTTGAATACAGGCATTACGACCGACAAGGGCATTATCTCGGAAAAGAGACTGTCTTACCCCCGACTGGCTCCTTGGTTGAATACGAGAAAGTCCCGCTGTCCCAAGCCATCGCTCAGGGCGAGGACTACGTTGCTGCGGACTCGACAGCAAATCTGAGTGAAAAACTCGAAAGGTTACACGAAAAACTGTTCGTGAAGTTGCATGGTCAAGGTGCAACCATGGCGTCGGTACAGTCTGCCGAACTCCAATCCAGCCTCGCCCAACCGATGTCGACACCGCCGGGCGTGGAAACCGACGTGATTGGGACGTTCACGGATTACCACGGCACAACGTGGTGGTACGACATCACCTACAACACGTATTATGCGCCGAGCATTACGGTTACCCAATACGAGCTTTACCAAAGCACCGGGTCAGGGACGTCCTACCTCGACCATTTGAGCTGGGAAAATGACACCCGGACATATCCGTCGGGAACGGTTATCCCCACATCCGGTCCGAAGGTGTTCTACCAAGGTTCTTGGACGAATCCTCCGGGATATGCATTTAAGACGTTTGTGGTCAAGAACAACGTGGCGTATTCCGGGTGGGCTACGCTGTCATAAGGATACCTGTACAGAAAAGAGAGGCCTGGCTTCCTCTCTTTTCTGTATGCACAGAGAAATGAAATAAACTGGCGTAGTTTGTCGTCTATAAGGGCGTCCGGGGTGAACTGGAGTGATGATTGGACAATGGACGAGGATTCCCGGAAAGAGATCATTCATCAATTGTTTCAGGAACACGCGGACGGCATTTATCGGTATGTGTCCTACTCGCTTCCGTCCCACATCGACGCAAGGGACGTTGTACAAGAAGTTTTTCTTCGGGCGTATCAGGCATGGGACGGGTTTCAGCACAAGTCAAGTCCGAAGACGTGGTTGTACCGGATTGCTCGCAATTACATCTACGACCTTTTGCGGAAGCAATATCGCGAAGCGTCTCGCGTGGAGTACCTGACAGCAGACAGCCGTGTAGAACCGCAAAGGCTGCAGACGATGGTGGAATATGAAGACGTCTTGCGCCAGTTGCCCGATGCGCATCGACAGGTCTTGTTGCTGCGCGCAGTGGAAGGGCTAAACGTGAGTGATACCGCCAAAATACTGGGGTGCTCGGAGAGCAATGTCCGCTTGATGTTTTATCGGGCAAGGAAACGGCTGCAAAAGCTCTTGGCCGAAAACTCCACTCAAGAAGTGCGAGGTGAACTTCACTTATGACCGGTAACCAGCTGAATGAAGTGTTTGAGACCCTGGCGCAAAAGAAATTGTCGAGTCAAGACAAACAAGTGATCTGGGCAAGCCTGGAGAAGCAGTTGGCATCCACATCGGTCCCGCGAAATCCTGTTCGAAAACTGAGGTTTCGAGCGTCGTCCATCGCTTCCGTTGGAGCCGCGGCACTGTTTTTGTGTGCCTCAGGACTTCTTGTTCACCAGTCGCTGCAAACACCACCGCGTGCAGACACAACGAGTATGAACCAGCCTGCAAAAAAATCTGATCTCTCGGTCACATACCGACCGGCACCCGCGATGTGGCAGGCATTTCGCGTAGAGCCATTCCCCAAGCATCCGCCGTCTGCAGACTTGTACGAAGTGTCTAAATCCATGGCTATGCCGCTGAACCCCAAATTTCAGTCCTTCCTGCTGAAGCAACCGAATACAAAGATCTATTCGCTTAAAGAATCCCGCCGAATCGCTGACTTCCCGGTCCGTGAGCCGAAGTCCGTCAAGGGCTGGACCCGGAAGTTTGGCGAAGGCGTGCAGTTCCCCGTTTGGCAGATTGTCAACGGGCAGTTTGTCGGAATCAAGCATACCGGAATCAACTACTTCGACATTTATGGGACGGCGGACGGAAGACAAGTCGCTGTCACCCAGAAAGTAGTGAACGGCTTGTCAATCAATCTGCAGTCGCTCGCGAAAGGCGATTGGCAAGGTCCTCCGCCCGAGTTGACCTATACAGTCGGAACCAGGTTTCTCGAGGGGTTTGGAGATGACCTCGCCATGTTATATGCGGACCGGAATGACGACATGAAAGAATTGACCGTCTACCACGTTGAACCTGACCACCGTGTAGTGTCCATCACCGTAAACGGAACCAATGCGCAGGACCTTGTTCAATTTGCGAAGATCTATCTGACAGCGCCAGCCAAATAATTTCCACCCGTTGGGTTGCTCATGGAATCTACGCTGCTTGAATCAACGTTATGTCGCCCGAAGTGCCTTTTTCCAGTCGTCATGGAAGTGTCATTTCAAAAACTTGTACATCAGTATTGCATCCACGTAGGTGCCCTCGTTCAATTTGTATTGGCGCTGTCGCCGCCCTTCTTCCTGAAAGCCAAGGCTCCGGTACAAGTGAATGGCGGCTTGATTCGTAGCAAACACTTCCAAGCAAACCTTCTCCAGAGTCGGATGCTGCTCTGCCCATCGAAGCATGTTTTCCATAAGCCTGCGGCCGATGCCAAGACCCTGGCATCGTTTCTGGACGCTGACCCCAAACGATCCTTGATGCGCGAGCCGCTTCCGAGAACTGCCGTGAAAATCTATCATCCCTACAATTTCAGAATCAACTTCTGCGACCAACAGGAGATTCCTTGGGCTGTCCGCCTGCTGTTGAATCCAGGACTGCTCTTCCTCCTCGGTTAACGTTACCTCGTCTGGCGTTACAAGAAGATAATCCGTCTCACTTGCCACACACTTCATATGTTCCAGGATTTGGACCGCGTCGGTACGTTCACCGGTCCGAATCGTGCACTCGCGACCGTTTGACAATTCGAACGTTTGCGGTGGAAAATAGCCCATGATTTCACCTCCCAGACGTCTAACCCGTTCGATTTTGCTTCTACTGTCGATGAGTGTGTAATGAAAATCTCATTGTCTAGGATCTCTCAGAAATTTCTGGTAGAGTCAAGATGCATACGTTATTCTTATCCAACGTGAACGACAACAAAATGGAGGAATTGTCTTGCAGGTAAGAATCCTGAAGCCAAGTGACGCTTCAGCCTATTGGGAATTGCGCCTTGCGGCCTTGCGTGAAAGCCCGGAAGCGTTTGCAACGTCTTACGAAGAAGCAATACGACGAGCGAACGCAATCGAGGAAGTAGAAAAGAATCTCTCCGAGTCCGAGGACAAGTTCACAATTGGCGCGTTTGACCACGAAAATCGGCTCGTAGGAGTTGTTACTTTTTACCGTGAGCGAGCTCTGAAACTGCGGCACAAGGGGTATCTTGTTGCGATGTATGTATCTCCCCGAGTGCGTCGAACCGGAATCGGCCGTCAACTGATTCAAGAGCTCGTTAGACACGCACGCCAGCTCCCGTGCCTGGAGCAAATTAATCTAAGTGTCGTGACATCCAATGGACCAGCGCGCAGACTTTACGAGTCGATGGGGTTCGAAACTTTCGGTGTGGAAGTCCGAGCCCTAAAATCGGGGGACCAATACTGGGATGAAGCTCACATGGTCTTGCGCCTTTAACCGATGAGACCGTCGAATTCTTTGCTTCTCGACTCGGGTTCCTGCCACAATCGCTAATGACAAACTACGGCTCCGCGGAGTGATGAGAGATCTGATCTGTAAACACGTTCGGAGCGTTCCCAAGCTCGATGAGTCAGCCGCAACATGCGCTGGTACAGATACATCGAATAACATGCCCGTTCCACGCACGACGAATTCGTGCGCGCCAATTCGTAAATGCGGGGTCTAGCGCACTTGCGGCTGTATCTGTGTCATCTCACATGCAGCTTCTTTTCGAAGCACAGCACCGTCCATTTATCTCCCTGTTTCTCCTCAAAAAAAGTAAATCCCCGATTCATCCAAAAATTTATTGCACGGTCATTTCCTTTGATAACGCCAAGCCGAATACATTCCGCGCCTTCGTTCCGCATCAAACGTTCGTATTCCTTGAATGCCGCAACAGCATACCCATGCCCCTGATAACTCGCATGTATCATCAGTAACCCAAGCCACGGCATCTTGTCGGATGGATTCTCCATGAGATAGTCGATGACCCCCACGGGGCGTC
>CAZYAH010000081.1:0-8086 GCA_964645595.1 uncultured Alicyclobacillaceae bacterium
ACGCCACCGTCGGCAAGAACATCAACCTCCCAGGTCACCGAAATAGTGCAGCACCGCGGAAGCAGCCGCAAGCCCTGCCGTTTCTGTCCGCAGGATGCGCCTGCCAAGAGAGGTGCGGACAGCGCCGAGATCTGTGCACCAGGCCGCGCGCTCCGCGTCGTCCCAACCGCCCTCTGGACCCACCACCAGCACGATGCTTCGTGGCGCGTTCCCAGCTGGAAGCTCCCGCAGCCGCTGGCCGAGTCCGTTGTCTCCTTCGTCCTCGTCGAGGAACAAAATGGCGTCCGGCTGCAGTTGTCGACACCACTGGTCAACCTGCGTGAAATCCAGTGCGACGTCCACGGTTGGGATGACATCCCGCTGTGCCTGACTGGCTGCTTCCGACGCCACCTTGCGCCACCGCGCAAGCTTGTCTTGCGCTTTGCGGGCATCCAGCTTGACAACGGATCGACGGGACGTGAAAAGCAGAAACCCGGCCACTCCGACCTCGGTGTTGTGCTGCAGAATTGCGTCCATTTTATCACCTTTTGGCAGGCCCTGAACGAGGTAGAGTCTGGTCGCGGTTTCATGGGCTGGAAGCCGTTCCTCCACGCGCAGTTGCACCGTCCCTTCCCGCGCGCTCACCGCCAGCACGCGCGCCAGATACCCCCTGCCGCCGCTGGCGATTGGAACAAGTTCGCCCGCGCCGATGCGCAAGACGCGGGCGTAGTGATGGCCGACCGCTCCGGTCATGGTCAACTCCTGCCCGATCGCGGCCGCAGAGTCGACGAACCACCTTGGATTCACTGCGTCTTCCTCCCAATCAGCGCGACCCAGTCTTCCTTGCACAGCCGCCGTTCGACCTCAAAACCGCACTGGCTCATGGCCTGCCGGATGGCGTCCTCCTGTTCCGTCACAAAGCCGGAGAGCAGGATGCTTCCGCCAGGCTTTAGCTTCTCCGCCGCCTGCGGCATCAGGCGGATGAGAATGTCTCGAAGGATGTTTGCAACCAGGACATCATAACCCGACTCCAGCGACGGAGACAACAGGTCGCCCTGTACAATCCGGATGCGCTCGGTCTCCCCGTTGTCAGCGACGTTCGCCTGAGCCGCCTTGACGGCGACCGGATCGATATCGATGCCGAGTACTCGGCTCGCGCCGAGCTTTCCCGCTGCAATGGAGAGGATGGCTGTGCCGCAGCCGACGTCCAGCACGGAAGCTCCTGCAAGAGGAATCGTCTCAAGCGCCTCGAGGCACAGTTGCGTCGTCGCGTGCGTGCCGGTGCCGAACGCCATGCCAGGCTCGAGGACGATGGGAATGCGGGAACCCGGATCAAAATCGTCCACCCACCACTTCGGCACAACCACCAGTTTCTCTCCCACGGGGATTGGTTGAAAGTCTTCCTTCCACGCGTTCTCCCAGCTGGACTCGTCGACCGCCTCGATGCGAACGGTCTCTATGGCGTTGCCAATGGCGACCCCAGCGGCGCGGACGCGGTCGAGACTGTCGACGAATCGGCGCTGGACCTCCGCCAGCGGGACGTGTTCGGGTACGTACACCGTGACTTCCGTGGTATCGGAGTCGGTCAACAATTCGTCCATCCACTCGCCGAATTCTGGGTTCATCACCGGTTCGCGCGGACCGCCTTCCAAGGTCACTCCCTGAATCTCCGGCCACTCGTGCAACACAGCAGCCACCGCTTCAGCGGCCTCCCATGGCACGGTGCACTTCGCTTGCCACCACTTCATCTCGGAAACACCTCAACATGTGAAAGCAGCCCGCGGGGGGCCGCTATAACGAATTTAGTGTCCTTACTGTCCTGTGACGCCAGTTTCAATCGTCGCCGAGAAATGCGCTCTTCATGCGCTCGATAAACGTCCGCGACTGTTCGTGCGGCGTTTCGCCAGTTTCCTTTGCGAACTCCCGCAGCAGATCCTTTTGCCGCTCGGTCAGGTTGGTCGGCGTCATGACGTGGACGCGGACGTGTTGGTCTCCGCGCTGGTTCGTGCCGAGCCGAACGATGCCCTTGCCGCGGAGCCGGAACGAGGTCCCCGTCTGGGTACCTTCTGGAATCCGCAGTTTGACCGGACCATCCAGAGTCGGTACTTCCACCTCGTCGCCGAGAGCCGCTTGCACAAACGTCAGCGGGAAGTCGATGTAGACGTTTGCGCCGTCCCGTTCGAACACCTTGTGCGGGCGCACGTGGATCACGATGTGCAAGTCACCCGGCTGACCGCCGTTCGGACTGCTCTCGCCCGCGCCCGGAATGCGCAGACGCGTGCCCGTGTCGACTCCGGCCGGGACGCGCACCGTGACAGTGCGGCGCACGCGGCGCCGGCCTTGGCCGCTGCAATCGGGACACGGGCTGGAGATCCGCACGCCGCGCCCCCGGCAGGCGGAACAGGTCTTGCGGTTGACCATCCGCCCAAACGGCGTGTTGACCACCTGCTGCTGCTCTCCGGTCCCGTGGCAAACCGAACACTGTTCTACTTTGGTGCCCGGTTTAGCCCCAGAACCGTTACATGTCGAACAGGTCTCCGTGCGCGGAATTTGAATCTGCTTCTCCGTGCCGAACGCCGCCTCCTCAAATTCGACATCCAGTTCGTACTCCAGGTCGCGGCCGCGCTGTGGTCCACGCCGGCCGCCGCCGAAGAACATGTCGAATATATCGCCAAAGCCGCCAAAGTCCCCGAATCCGTCGAAACCAGCGCCGCCGCCCATGCCCTGGGTGGGATCAGCGTGTCCGAACTGGTCATAGCGGGCTCGTTTCTCAGGATCCGACAGCACTTCGTAGGCCTCGGAAATCTCTTTAAACTTCTCAGCCGCATTCGGATCATCTTTGTTTACGTCGGGGTGGTATTGCCGAGCCAGCTTGCGATACGCCTTCTTGATCTCGTCCTGGCTGGCAGACCGTGCGACACCAAGCACCTCATAATAGTCCCGTTTGCTCACTCGATGTTACCCCCTCCCACCGGTCGAACCGATTGTACCACAGAGTGGCAGTTCGAGAGAAAATGCCTTCATGCACAGAAGTGGCAGGGATGAGTTTCCCTGCCACGCGTGCGTCCTTATTCCCGCACTGACGCGGATGCCTTCGACTGTCCGTAGGCCACACTTGGCTTTGTCGCCATACGATTACTTGTCTTCGTCCACGACCTTGTAGTCGGCGTCGACGACGTTGTCGTCCTTCTTCGCGCCGGCAGCGGTATCCGTCTGCGCACTCTGGGCTGCCTGCTCGTACAGCTTGGTAGACAGCTTGTGCAGGACTTCGGTCAACGCCTCAGAGGCGCTCTTTATGGCGTTGGTGTCCGTACCTGCCAGGGCATCGCGCAGTTTCTGAAGTTTCTCGTCCGCTTCTGCCTTGAGGTCCTTGTCGGCCTTGTCGCCCAGGTCTTTCAACGTCTTTTCCGTCTGGTAGAGGAGTTGGTCTGCCTGGTTGCGCGTCTCAATCTCCTCGCGGCGCTTGCGGTCTTCTTCCGCGTACAGCTCCGCGTCCTTGACCATCCGGTCAATTTCCTCTTTGCTCAGGCCGCTCGACGCCGTAATCGTGATGCGCTGGCTCTTGCCTGTGCCGAGGTCTTTCGCCGACACGTTGACTATACCGTTCGCGTCGATGTCAAACGTAACTTCAATCTGCGGCACGCCGCGCGGCGCCGGCGGAATGTCGCTCAGCGTGAAGCGCCCAAGCGTCTTGTTGTCGCGGGCCATCGGCCGTTCGCCCTGCAAGACGTGGATCTCCACGGAAGTCTGGTTGTCTGCCGCCGTCGAGAAGATCTGGCTCTTCGACGTCGGGATGGTGGTGTTCCGCTCAATCAGTTTCGTGAACACGCCGCCCAGCGTCTCAATACCGAGCGACAGCGGGGTCACGTCGAGCAGGACGACGTCCTTGACTTCACCGGTCAGAACGCCCGCCTGAATGGCTGCGCCCACTGCGACGACTTCGTCCGGGTTGACGCCTTTCGACGGCTCCTTGCCAATCAGGCGCTTGATGGCTTCCTGGACCGCCGGGATTCGAGTGGAACCGCCGACCAGGATGACCTTGTCGATGTCGTTTACCGTCAGCCCCGCGTCCTGCAGCGCCTGCCGGGTCGGTCCGAGCGTCGCCTCGACGAGGTCCGCCGTCATTTCCTCAAACTTGGCGCGGGTGAGATTGACTTCCAGGTGCTTTGGCCCTGTCGCGTCCGCCGAGATGAACGGCAGCGAAATAGTGGTGGTGAGCGTCGAAGACAACTCTTTCTTCGCCTTTTCCGCTGCGTCCTTCAGGCGTTGCATCGCCATCTTGTCGTTGCGGAGGTCAATGCCCGTGTCGCGTTTGAACGTGTCAATCAAGTAGTCGATGATCCGCTGGTCGAAGTCATCGCCGCCGAGGTGGTTGTTCCCGCTGGTGGCCTTGACTTCAAACACACCGTCGCCAAGCTCCAGAATCGACACGTCGAACGTACCGCCGCCGAGGTCGTAGACGAGAATGGTCTGCTCGCCTTCCTTGTCCAGTCCGTAGGCCAGCGCCGCAGCCGTCGGCTCGTTCACAATGCGCAGGACTTCCAGGCCGGCGATTTTTCCAGCGTCCTTCGTCGCCTGGCGCTGACTGTCGCTGAAGTAAGCCGGCACCGTGATGACTGCCTGCGTGACGGGTTCGCCGAGGAACGCCTCCGCGTCAGCCTTCAACTTGCGCAGGATCATCGCCGAGATCTCCTGCGGCGTGTACTCCTTGTCGTCGATGCGAACCTTGTGGTCCGTGCCCATGTGGCGCTTGATCGAGATAATGGTCCGATCCGGATTGGTAATGGCCTGCCGCTTCGCGACATCGCCAACTAGGCGTTCACCGTCTTTCGTAAACGCGACGACCGACGGCGTCGTGCGTCCGCCTTCCGCGTTCGGAATAACGACCGCTTCGCCGCCTTCCATCACCGCGACACAGGAGTTTGTCGTACCCAAGTCAATGCCGATAACTTTTCCCATATGTAGTTCTCCTTCCGTCTATAGAAAGTGTTGAGACTGCCAGAACCAGTTAGACTGTGACCTTGACCATCGCGGGCCGCAGCACTTTGCCGTGGATGGTGTACCCTTTTTGCAGTTCCTGCACGACGATGCCGGCTTCCTTGCCGTCCGCAGGTTCCTGCATGACCGCTTCGTGCAGCGTCGGATCGAACGGCTGCCCGACGACGTCCATCGGTTGGACGCCGTGCTTCTCCAACACCGACAGCAGTTGGCGGTGCACCATTTCCACACCCGTCCGCACGTCGCGATACGCTTCTCCATCCGGCAGCGCGGACAACGCCCGGTCGAAGTTGTCCACCACCGCAAGCAGATCCAGGATGACGCCCTTGGCCGCGTACTTCTGCAGGTCTTCCTTCTCCTGCCGCGTCCGCTTGCGGAAATTGTCGAAGTCTGCGTGCACGCGCAGGAGCTGCCCTTTCAACTCTTCGATTTTCTCCTCGAGCTCCCGGATGCGTCCGTCCTCGAGCTGAGCAGCCTCCCCGCTTTCCGCCGCAGCCTCCGTGGGTTCCGCTGCGTTCTCAACTGCATCTGCGGCCGAGCTGTCCACTTCGTCCTGTGCCGGAGCCTTCAGGTCCGGTTCTTGCTCGGGTGTTTGCTTGATATCGCCATTGTCTGCCAAGTCCAGCCTCTCCTTTTCGCACTGACCGATGCGGTCTTCCTTAGACACCGCGACGGCGGCGTTGTTTATGCGCCGCCACGGATGCGTTGCGTCATGACGTTCGACAACGAGGTCGCTACGTAGTCGAGGATATGCATGACCCGTGCGTAGTTCATGCGCGTCGGCCCAATCACGCCGATGTTGCCGACGGGCACCCCGTCCACCGAGTACGTCGCGGACACAATGGAACACTCTTGGAAATTAGGCACGTCGATTTCTTCGCCGATGCGCACATTTACTTTGGCTCCGTCGATGGGCATCACGTGTTGAGCCGTCTGCCAGTCTGCGCGCTCAAGCCAATCCAACACCGGCTTGACCTTGTCCACGTCGCGGAATTCGGGTTGCACCATGATGTTGGTGGCTCCGCCGATGTACACCTGCCCCGAGTTCTCGTCCGCAACCCGGGCTAACTCGTCGAGAACCGCGATGGCGTCCTCGAAGTACTCCAACGTGTTCGCCATCTCGTTTGCGATTTCCCGGTACAGGTGCGACCGCAGTTGACTCAACGGCGTACCGGCGAGCTTGACGTTTAACAAGTTTACCATGCGCACGACGGCGTCCGACGAAATTCCTTCGGACAGATGCACTTGCCGACTTTGCACATGACCGGCGTCCGTCACCAGAATCGCGACCGCAGTGCCGCCGCTGAGCGGGACGAGTTGCACGTGCTTGATCCGCTCCTGGTGGATCTTTGGACCTAGGACAATCGTGGTGTACTGGGTCAGTTGCGAGAGAACCACGGACGTCTGCTGGATGACGCGTTCAATCTCCACCATTTGTTGCTCGAAGAAGTCGCGCAGCAACCGGAGCGTCTCCGGCTCAATCTCAGCTTTCTGCGCGAGGTGGTCGACGTAGAAGCGGTAACCTTTCTGCGACGGCACGCGCCCGGCGGAAGTGTGAGGCTGGTCAAGGTACCCCAGGTCCTCCAGATCCGCCATCTCGTTGCGAATGGTCGCAGGGCTTATTTTAAATCCGCGGTGTTTCGACAGTGTGCGCGATCCAATCGGTTCCGCATAGCGCACATAATCCTCGACAATCGCGGCGAGAATCAGCTTTTGGCGAGGAGTCAGCATTTCCCTTTCCCCCATAATTCGTCGGATTCCCTGCGCGGCGACATTGGCGCCGTTCTGCGCGAAGACTTGCCTTTGGGGAGTAAGCCGCGCCGTTATTAGCACTCATAACAGAAGAGTGCTAAACCACAACATGAAAATATCAACTGCGATGCGAAATGTCAATCAATCAAAGCGCCGACAAATTCCGCGAAGACTGCGTTGGCTACCGGCCACGCCGCTTCGGTCAGACGCAGGTGATTGTCTTCCCATTCCAGCAGTTGCCGATTCACCAGCCGGTCGATGATGGGCCCGAAGACGTCGGTCATCTCCACGCCGTGGCGTGCTGCGAAACGCTCGCGAGACACTCCTTCGCGCAACCGCAACCCCAACATCATGGTGTTCTCCATCGACTCCGCGACAGACACCGACGCCTCCGCCTGAACCGGCCGCAAGCCGCTCTGGATTTTGTCCGCGTAATCTGCGAGAGAGCGCACATTTTCGTACCGGACATTGCCGACGTAACCGTGAGCGCCAACGCCAGCAGCCAAGAATGGTTCATTCCGCCAGTACACCAGGTTGTGCCGGGACTCTTCGCCCGGCGCGGCGAAATTGCTGACTTCGTAGTGTACCAACCCGCTTGCCCCGAGCGTCGAGCGGACTGCTTCGTACATGTCCGCTTCCTCGTCCTCACCGGGCAGCGGCAAAGCCCCCTTTGCTTTCCATTCAGCAAAGGGAGTCCCGGGTTCTACCTTCAGCCAATAGGCAGAGACGTGGCGGACGCCCAGTTCCACCAGTTCGTTGACCGACTCCTGCACGTCCCGAAGCGACTGCTCGGGCAAACCGAACATCAAGTCGACGTTGATTCGCTCAAACCCGGCAGCCTTGGCGAGAGCGATGCTGTGGCGAACGGCGTCCGCGTCGTGCAGGCGGCCGATGGCCAAGAGCAGGCGGTCGTTGAACGATTGCGCGCCGAAGCTGATGCGGTTCACCCCTGCTTCGCGAAGCGCTGCCAATTTTTCCGCGTCCACCGTCCCCGGATTCGCCTCCACGGAGACTTCCGCGTCCGGCGCGATGGTAAACCGCTGCCGCAACTCGCCCATGAGCCACCGCCACTGCTCGGACGTCAAGAGCGTCGGCGTCCCCCCGCCGAAATACACAGTCTGCAGCCCATCCGCTGCCATCGGCGCGAGCAGGTCAAACTCGCGGACCAACTGCGCCAGGTAGCTGGCCACAGCCTCCTTGGGCGCCACGTAGGTCGTAAAGTCGCAGTAGAAACAGCGGCTTTTGCAAAACGGTATGTGCACGTAGAGCGACTTGGGCGGCTCCTGTTGCGCAATGTCGATTGCGCGTCCCACGACTGACTGGTCCACCGCGCTCACTCCATTTTCAGCACGGCCAT
>CAZYAH010000082.1:0-8069 GCA_964645595.1 uncultured Alicyclobacillaceae bacterium
CGCGCCTCTGCCGAGGCTGACAACTCTGCCACAGGCAAGGCCACTGGGAAGGACACCAGACAGAGCGCAACTCCTGCGGAAAAAGCCGAAGCAGAGAAGAGTGTCAACGAATTGGCCAACGCGCTGAACCAGCTCAATTGAGGATCGCTCTGCATAGGACAGTGAGGAGGGAACGGAATGAAAAAAGTGAATAGAGTCATTCCAGCAATGGCTGCCGCGCTCCTGGTCTCATCGGCAGCGCCCGTCTTTGCGAGCAACGTCGCGCTGGCGGATGAGCAAAGCGGAGCCGCAGGCGCACACAGCACAGCGAACGTAAACGCTTCAAATTCGGACGTGAACGTGGACCAGTTGTACAACCAACTGGCCAAGAAGTTTGCAGCAATCGAACGCGTCATTCAGGCAAAGGAAAAGGCGCACGAGAAGCACAAGAAACACGGCGAGGACAAAGAGCATGGCAAGCGTGGAGACGGCGAGCACGACAAGAAGGAACAGGCTTTCAACGCGGCAAAACGTCAACTGCACCAGGCGCAACTGAAGCAGCTCCACGACCTCATCGCCCAGTTGCACAGCGACCAGAAAGCGGCCCGCGATGCCCGCGAAGCTCTGCGAAATGCAGCCCACAACTTCATCCAGGTCATGAAGACCGCGATTCAAAGCGACAACGCGGACGCCATCAAGCAAGGCAATGACGGTGTGCGGCAGATTCTGCAAACGCTGAAGTCCGCCATCCAGGCTCAGGCGGAGGCTGTCAAGCAAACCAAGCATTCCGCCGAAGCCGGCAAACACGGCGACCTCACCAAGGCGCTGCAGGCCATCCAGGCTTGGGACTCCCGGCTGAAAGCAAAAACCCAGGCCATGAAAACGGCCGCTGACGCCTTGAACCAGCTGACGGCCAAGATCCAGGGAATGCTGACAACCAACTCGTCCACGAACGCTTCTGGGTCTACCCAAAATTCCGGTAATGCTTCGGTGAGCGCTGGCAGCAGCAACACGAACACCGATGTGCAAGACGCGGGCAAAGTAACGATTACAGTCGGCGGCAGCAATTGACCACTGACCTTTCCTGAGTCTCGCGCGGCCTTGCGTGCCAGGCGCCTTGAAAAATCCCTGCCTGGCGCGCGGGCAAAAAAAAATCGCCCAAAACTGGGCGCCGCGCATAAAACGCGAAAATAGGGGTTAGGTACAGTGTAGGTTGCTGCTACACATCATGAAGTATAAAAGAAGAGCCAACGGATCGCATGGGACTTTTGGCCTATCTTTTTTTAAGTAGGGCTTTAACATTCTCACAATGTTAAAGCCCTTTTTTGGTATCTTTGGTATTGTTTTAATATTCGCGGTGAAACGTGCTGCCGCTGCCGGAGGGCGAGCGGCAGCAGAACCGCAGGTTATACCGGAAACAAATCGGATGACAAATACCGTTCGCCCGTATCCGGCGCAAGGCACAAGACGCGAGCCGTTTTGGGCAGAGTCTTTGCGATTTCCACGGCGTGGAATGCGGACGCAGCGCCGGACGCGCCAACCAGGATCCCTTCTTCGGACGCCAGCTTGCGCGCCATCCTTTGAGCGTCCTCGTCGGTAATCAACAGGATGCCGTCGTAGATATTCCGGTTTAGGATCTTCGGAATGAATCCCGGCCCGGTACCGGGGATCTTGTGCGGGCCTGGCTGTCCGCCCGACAGGACCGGCGAGCCGGCAGGTTCCACGACGTAAATTTTCAGGCCGGGGATTTTCTCCTTCAAGACTTCTCCCGTGCCCGTCACAGTTCCTCCGGTGCCCGCCGTCAAGCACAGCACGTCGAGCTTGCCGTCAAACGCTTCGTATATTTCTCGCGCTGTCGTTTCGCGATGCGCGTCCGGGTTCGCTGGATTTTCGAACTGCATCGGAATGAATGCGTCTTCAAGCGTCTCTGCAATTCGATAGGCCTCGTCGATGGCTCCCTGCATCCGCAGCGCAGCCGGTGTCAGATGGACCTCTGCACCGTACGCCTTGAGAATTTTTACGCGTTCTTCCGTGGCGTTATCCGGCATAGTGATGATGCAGCGGTAACCTTTCGCCGCACACACCATCGCCAGGCCAATCCCGGTGTTCCCTGACGTCGGTTCAATCACAGTGGTCTTTCCCGGGCGCAGTTTGCCCTCCGCTTCCGCCTGGGCAATCATGTTGAATGCTGCCCGGTCCTTCACGCTGCCACCCGGGTTAAACGACTCCAGCTTCATGAATACGGCCGCGCCTGCGGGATCCGGCACGCGATTCAACCGGACAATCGGCGTATTTCCAATCAGGTCCAGAATGGACGACGCAACTTTCATTTGCCATCTCTCCAACCAAAAATTCAATAACTGAAAGCATGACACAATCGCGACGGTAGTTTCAAGCTGTCCGCCCAAACATCCCTCTTGCGGGGTGTACCGCTCAGTAGTAAATTATACCTCGAAAACAGGTCGGAAAAGTACGAATTTTCACCTGTTTCACTGCCAGTCGGGAGGGGTGTTCAGCATGGCAAATTGGAATCACGATGCGCTCGTGTCCACGGGTTGGGTGGCGGAACACAAAGACGACCCCAATGTTCGAGTCGTTGAGGTCGACGTGGACAACAGTGCGTATGAGTCGGGGCACATCGAAGGGGCAATCGCGTGGAACTGGACGACGCAGTTGAACGACCAGGTCCGCCGCGACATCCTCGACAAGAGCCAGTTGGAGGCTCTGCTCGGCAATTCGGGAATCGGCAATGACACGCTGGTGGTCCTGTACGGGGACAACAACAACTGGTTTGCCGCGTTCGCCTACTGGCAACTGAAGGTCTTCGGCCATGACAATGTCAAACTGATGAACGGCGGACGCAAGAAATGGGAACTGGAAGGCCGGCCGCTGGTGAAAGAAGTCCCGAGCGTGGAACCGGTGGAATACCGCGCGAAGGAGCCCGATTTTTCCATTCGCGCCTATCAGTTCGACGTGCTGAACTCACTCGGCCAGAGCGGTGTCGCGCTGGTGGACGTGCGCAGCCCCCAGGAGTTCACGGGTGAGGTGATTGCCCCGCCCGGCATGACCGAGACCGCGCAGCGCGGCGGACACATCCCTGGCGCTGTCAACGTGCCCTGGTCAAGGGCGGCAGACGAAGACGGCACGTTCAAGTCCGCAGAGGAGCTGCAAAGTCTATACGAGCCGCTCGGTGTCACGCCAGACAAGGAGGTCATCACCTACTGCCGCATCGGCGAGCGATCCGCTCACACCTGGTTCGTCCTGCACGAACTGCTAGGGTTCAAAAACGTACGCAACTACGACGGTTCGTGGACCGAGTGGGGCAGCATGGTCGGAACCCCGATTGAGCGGTGACGGAAGTGAGCATCTACCAGCGGATCGGAGACACGGCGGTTGTAAGACAGTTGTACGCAGACGTGGCGCGCGGCGACAAACTGGAAAAAGTGCAGTTGTTCTTTTCGGCGGACGTGTTGGATAAGTACCGCGGCAGCGGCGATTACAAAATCATCCGCACGAACACGTCAGGCCGCCTGAGTCGGCCGGGCAGCTGGAATGTGGACTTTGGGATCAGCGGCGAAGGCGATTCCATCGTCCACATTCCCGTGGATTCCCTCGTGCACCGGATTCCGGATGCTGAAAAGGAACACTGGCTTGCCCACATGATTTCCCTGCCGGTGAGCGCGAGTTTTGTCAAGGGGTTGATCCGGCCTGGGTGTCTGGACGACGGCGACATCCGGCCCTGGTAGTGGAGACGGCGATTCGCCTCATTGTCGCACGCTCACAGCCGAGACACCCCAAAACCCGACTAAGATGAACTGGCCGTTAAGAAGAGGACTGCCCTTCCCACAGGGCAGTCCTCTGCTATCTCAGCTGCTGTCTTGTCGAAGGCATCAGGCGTTGCGGCGCAACCATTCGAGGGCGGTTTCCACAAACAGCTGACTGGTAGTGGAAATCATCCGTTCATCGACGTCGAACTGCGGGTGGTGCCAGCCCTTCGAAGAGCCGTCCGGCTTGCCGGTGCCGACCCAGAAGAAACAGCCGGGCAGGTGTTGCTGGTACAAGGCAAAGTCCTCGCCGCCGAGCGTCGGTTTCGCAACCACCACGTTGTCCGCGCCGACCACTCGCTCTGCGACGTCCCAGACGAGCGAGGAGAGCGACTCGTCGTTTACGACGACCGGCAGAATGCGCTCGTATTCAACCTCCGCCGTGGCTCCGTACGCCTTGGCGGTGTCTTGTACAAACTCCGTCAGGCGCTGCTCGACGACATCCTGCGCTTGCGGCTGCAGACAGCGCACCGTCCCTTCCAGCACAGCGTACGGCGGAATGACGTTGCGCGCTGTGCCCGCGTGGAACTGGCCAACCGTCACCACGACAGAGTCGAGCGGAGATACGGTACGGCTCACCACGTGCTGCAGGCCGGCGACAATATTTGCAGCGACGAGGATTGGGTCGACCGTCAAATCCGGTACCGCAGCATGCCCGCCGACGCCGCGGACCACAATCTTGAACTCGTCCACGCTGCCCATCAACGGCCCGGGCTTTACGCCAATCTTGCCGAACTCAAGCAACGGGTTGTTGTGCTCGCCGATAATCGCGCCGACGTTCAAGTCCTGAAAGACGCCCGTGTCGTAGACGACTTTCGCGCCGCTCCCTACTTCTTCCGCCGGTTGAAAGACGAACAAGATGGATCCGGCGAAAGACTCCTCGGATTCCGCCACCTCCTTGGCGAGTACGGCCGCCCCCAGGACGCAGGCGGTGTGGAAATCGTGGCCGCAAGCGTGCATCTTGCCGTCGACTTTCGACGCGTACGGCAGCCCCGTCTCCTCGTGAATCGGCAACGCGTCAATGTCCGCGCGCACAGCAATGCAAGGTCCCGGCCGCTTCCCGCGAACCAGCGCGAGAACTCCGGTGGCAAGCGGGTAGTTGAGGCGCTCGATTCCATGCTCGTCGAGAAACTCCTGGATCCTCCGGGTTGTCTCGTACTCTTCGAAACTCAGCTCTGGGTGTTGGTGCAGCGTTCGGCGAAAGGAAACCAACTTCTCGGTCAACGACTGCGGCACTGCAACGCTCTGACTCATGACTCTCCCTCCCGGAACGTCGTCTTCGGCAACAGGTGCTGGCGACAAGTTGTCGCTTTGGTGCGCGAGGCGAAGTTTCGCCGCGCTCCACACTTGTGCCGTACGATTCCTTCGTTATATGAAATATATAAATGTTATAACATACTTAAAGTAGACGCGTGCTGCGACGAGGAGGATTGTCAGTGCAGAACCCGCACCAGCAACCGCAACCAAAGCCGTCGCGAATGGTCGCCGCGGTGGTCCCGGTGAGCCTTTTGGCGTCCATCGGGGCGGCATTGTCCCTGCACTGGCCGCTGTACATCGGGTTGCTGCTCGCGTGGGTGGCATCGGCAGCGTACGCGTATTGGCGCAAGTTTTCTCCGACGCAGATTCTTGCGGCGAGTTGGCAGGGCATGCGGAGGATGGGCACAGTGTGCGCAGTCCTCTTGCTGATTGGCTGCATCGTCGCGCTGTGGATGGACTCAGGGGCCATTCCCTATCTGACCCAACTCGGCGCAGCGCACATCCAGGCCGGGAACTTGCTGTGGGTCGCGTTTCTGCTGGCGGCATTGCTGTCGCTCGTCATCGGCAGTTCCATCGCCACCTGGAGCGTGCTTGGACCGCCCCTGATGGGACTGGCCGCTCCGGCGGTGTCGCCCATGCTGGCGGGCGCGCTTGTGTCCGGAGGTATGGTCGGCGACAGAGCTTCCCCGATGTCGTCCAGCCTCGTGTTGATGAGTTCCGTCACAGAAGTGCCCCAGCACGCCGCGTTGAAACAGTTGATTCGGACACTCCTCGTCCCGGCTGGGCTCACTGCCTTGGCGTTCTGGCTGGTCAATAGGACGATTATCCCGCCGGAGTCCGTGAACCCCGTCGGCGCACTAAGCCACAGCGGAGCCTGGTACAGCCTGATTCTCCCTGCTTTGCTGATTGTCCTGGCCGTTTTGCGGGTTCCGCTGCTCTACAACTTGATCTCCGCGCTCGTCGTCGGCGTGCTGTATTGTTGGTTCGCGCTGCACATTCCTCTGTCGACCATTCTGCGCGATGCCTGGTTCGGCGTGGCGGCGCCGTGGTCGCACCAAGCGAAAGCAGTCGGCGGCCTGTTGCCCATGTTGAGCGCTGTCTTGCTCATCCTCTCAGCCGGCGCGTTCCAGGGCGCGACTGTGCTCGGCGAGAGCATTCAAATGCTGACACAACAACTCCTCTCCCGCATCCGAAACCGACTAGTGTTCGGGGCAGTGGCCTATGCCTTGTGCGCGCTGTTCACCCTGTTCATGGGCAGCCAGATGCTCAGCATCGTGATGAGCGAAAACACGCTCGAGGAGCCGTTCCGCTCCCGCGCGCTGCCCCGCGAGGCGCTGTTGCAGGTACTGGCCGACACGGCGGAGTTGTTCCCAGCCGTCATTCCCTGGAACCTGCTCGGCCTGCAGAGCGCGGTCATCTTCAACGTCCCGACCCACGCCATGGCGCCGTTCGCGTGGTACATCTACCTGACCATCGCCTGGTCCTTTGTGTGGTTCACCATCCACTGGAACTTCCCCAATCAAAAAAACGAGCGGGCGCTCTGCACCCACTCGTAGCTGTTTTGACCGCCCGGACAAAACACATCCGGACAAAATGAATTGAGCCACCTATCGCACCGCGCTGGTCAACTCCCGCAAGAACCGGCGCGTCCGCTCCGACTTTGGCTGGTCGAAGATCTGGGACGGCGGGCCTTCCTCCACAATGACGCCGTCCTCCATGAAGATCACGCGGTCAGCGACGCGCTTGGCAAACGCCATTTCGTGTGTGACCAGGACCATTGTCATACCTTCCTGCGCCAGTTTCTGAATCACCTGCAGCACTTCGCCCACCAGTTCCGGGTCCAACGCGGACGTCGGCTCGTCCAAGAGCAGAACTTCCGGCTGCATGGCAAGCGCCCGGGCAATCGCCACGCGCTGCTGCTGCCCGCCGGACAGCTTGGACGGATACACGTCCGCCTTGTCGCGCAGGCCAATCTTGTCCAACAGCTCGTAGGCCGCCTGAACGGCGTCCGCCCGCTTCATCCCCTTGACGTGAATCGGCGCTTCTATGATGTTGCCGAGGGCGGTGAGATGCGGGAACAGGTGAAAGCGCTGAAACACCATGCCCATCTTTTCGCGCTGCCTGGCCAATTCGCGCTTGTTTTGACTCAACGGCTCGCCCAGCACTTCAATGTGTCCGGACGTCACCTTTTCCAAACCGTTGAAACAGCGCAGAAGCGTAGATTTGCCCGATCCGCTCGGCCCGATGATGGCGAGCACTTCCCCGCGTCGCACCTCGACATCGACGCCCTTCAGCACTTCCAGTTGCCCAAACGACTTGTGCACGCCAGTTCCGCGCAGTACCACGTCGCTCTTGGTTGCCGTTGACACTTGCACTCTCGCCACCTCCTTCAACTGCGCATCTCCAGCCACCGCTCCAGGCGATTGGCCAGGAAGACGATGATTGTCGTCAGGAACAGGTAGTACAGGGCGACGAGAGGGTAGGTCGTCATCGGGTTGCCCCACGCGCCGGACAGCAGTTGCCCAAGGCGCATCAATTCCGTTAACGCCATCACCGAGATGAGGGACGAGTCTTTCAGCAGTGCGACGAACTCGTTCACCAGAGGCGGCAGCAGGCGGCGGTAGGCCTGCGGAAAGATGATGCGCCGCATCGCCAGTCCGTAGCGCATTCCGAGTGACTCAGCCGCTTCCATCTGGCCGACGTCAATCGACTGAATGCCGGCCCGAACGATTTCGGCGATGTACGCTCCGGAATTGATCCCGAGCGCGAGGACACCGGATACGAACGGGCTCAGCGTTACCCCAATGTTCGGGAGTCCAAAGTAGACAATCATAATTTGCACAAGCAGAGGCGTCCCGCGGATCACCCACGTGTAGAGCCGCGCCGGCAGTTGCAGGAGTGGGACGCGGGAGATGTTCATCAGCGCCGCAATGACGCCGAACACCAGTCCCAGCATCATCCCGCACAGCGTGACCTCGACCGTCAGCAGCGCTGCCTTTACGAAGTCAG
>CAZYAH010000083.1:0-8063 GCA_964645595.1 uncultured Alicyclobacillaceae bacterium
CAATTCGAATTGCGCCTGCGTTCGATCTCGCCACCACTCGCCCGTGAATGTCCGACAGGTTTGTTTCGCCAGCATCCAGGTCGGTGCTCACGAGCCCTGCCGTAACATCCTCCATGTTGAGCTGACCAGCACTGGACTTGACCTGCAGGGTCTCCAGATTCGCGTCGGGAATCTCCACATCTACTTGCAGGTCGTGTTCGCGGGAAAAGTACGGCCAGTTGAAAATCCAGTGAGCTAGCCACGCACGCTTGACTTCCACCTGCAGATTGGAGCCGCTCAGAGCCGCGTCAAACTTGAGGTCCTGATCACCTCCGCGCTTCGTGACATCCCCGTACACGTGTACCTTGATGTCCGACGTGTTGCCGCGAAAAATGTGGATTTTCGCTGCGTCAGCATCGAGGTGAATGCTTCTCACAGCCGACGACGCAAACGTTCTGGTCTCGTCGTAATTCCCAGTGATGTCCTCCTGCTTTAAATTGCCCTTCGCAATCTGAACGCCAATTCCTACAACCCCGATTGCCACCAAAACAGCGCCAATGACCGTTGATCCGCGAACCCTTGCCATTCACATTCCCCCTTGGGCTGATTCCCGCGATGACATGCCGCTGCCACTCGCTGCAAGCGCGTGATATCAGGAAATCGAACTGGCTCTAGAGTCAGAGACACTATCCACGAGTACTATGCAGGAGCAAACTACCACGAAATGCCATCCGACGCAAGATAGGAAATGAAAAAAAGCCGCGTGGTTACGCGGACTGCGACACCTCAGAGCTTGCCCGTTGCAATCGCTCCGTCCAGTAACTTCTCAATGGCGTACGCTACGCCGTCTTCTTCGCAGGAGCGAGTGACCCAGTCGGCGGCAGATTTCACAGACGGCTGGGCGTTGCCCATCGCAATGCCAAGTCCCGCCCAGCGCAGCATCGGGATGTCGTTCAAGCTGTCCCCCATGGCGACAATCTGACCCGGCTCAATGCCAAGGTAGTCTGCGGCTACCTGCAGCCCGGTCGCTTTGGTAACCCCGCGCGGATTGACTTCGATGTTCAGGGGATGGGAGTTGGTCAGTTCAAATCGGTCCGCGCTTTGCAGTTCTTCCCACAGCGCCCGCACAACCGTTTCATCCGCACTGAAAAACCCGAACTTCAGCCACGTGCAGCTCTCCACATCATCCGGAAATTCATGTTCCTGGACCGGACCGTCCGTTGTCCCCGCCCAGAAATGTGCCCGGTATGTCGAAGCGAGGTGGCGGAGCCAGGCAACATCCTCCCGTGACAGTGGATGCCTGGCCAACAGTTCCCCGTTCGGGGCCCATACCTCGCCGCCATTCATGGTTACAACAGGGGCCTGGATGTTCATTTCCTGCACAAGCTCAGCCACTATGCCGCGGCGATGTCGACCGGTCGCAAAGGTAAACTCGATGCCAGCATCCCTTGCCTTCAACAGCCACTCGCGGTTTTCCTCGGACAAGTAACACCCTTCCCTGAGACTCGTGCCATCCATATCCAAAGCGATGAGTTTCCAGTTCTGCAGGAAGATCACCTTCATCTGTAGATTACTAGTAGATAACTATTCAAAAATTACTCTTCTATAATCATGACAACCTGAATCGCCCCGACGTCCTCCAGGGTAATCGGCACGGAAATGGCGGTATGGAATCCGGACAGCCGAGTATCTCCGACCATCACCGTGGGGGGCGTGATATCGACGCTGTGCCCCTGCACTGACAGGTTGGTCGACATGGTGCCCGCAATCATGTTGCCCAGTTCACCGACGAAGGACTCCAGCATTTCGCCTGTGAGCGACACGCCAAACATGCGCTCCGCCAGCGCGCTGAACATCGTCGGACTGCCGGCGACGAGCAGTCGCCCTCTGGTGTAACCCGTGACGCCGACCAGCACTCCCATCTCCACATGCGCGATGGGCGCCTGCACCAGTGTCGGCGATTCGCGGTGCACAGACATGGGGAGTACGTGTGTCACCGCTTCAAGCATTCCGTTCAGAAGATTGGTGATGGATTCGGTGATCAATAAACTCCCATCCTCCCGGTTCGACCGAACCTTCAAATTTGATGAAAATACTACCATGTTCCGACTTTATTCGACAATGTGATCCGCTCCCAGAAAAGGATCTCATGCGTCACTCTTTCTTTCAAGCCTGTCTCTGCGGTGTGGTACAATAACCCAAACACCACGCAGAAAGGATGTCGGGTCAAGTTGACAACTTTTGCAGCGGATCGACTGGAAGACGCCAAGGCGGTGTTTGTCGAACTGGGATTTCAGGTTCAGCACCCGCGAATCTATCACTACACCGAGGACATCGGGAACTTCTGGTACACCATCTCCGTAGGCCTGGAAGATGCGGAGGACGGCCGACTGGAGCCAAACATCTCCATCCTGCAGCGGACCAAGCCCAAGTCGGAGCGATTGAAGGGCAATACCAGTCAGCTTAAGGTCATGTCGTTTGACGAGGCACCCGCGGCCATCCAGCAGAAGGTCCGAGAATTGGAAGAGCGTCTGAACAACATTTCCTGATCCAATGGATGCTGTTGCCCGAACGCCTTTGCTCAGGCGGACGGCGCACTGTTCGTTACATCCGGTTCCGGCTGCGCCGCGCCCGTGACCTTGAACAGCGGCGTCAGCCAGCCGAGGCCCCAAACGGCCACCTGGAACACCCCGACGCCAAGGAAAACGGCCGGCGCCCCGAATAACTGGCCCATCGTGCCGCCAGCGGCGGAGCCGAGGGGCATAGAACCCCAGGCAATCATCCGCAGTGCGCTCGCGGCTCGTCCGAGCAAGTGATCTGGAATGACCGACTGCCGCAGTGTCATGGATTGTACGTTCCAGACCACCGCGAACAATCCAGCGCCAAAGTTGGCCGCTCCGATGATCCACGCCTCTGGAGCTAGCCCCATGATCAGCGCGGACAACCCCATGCCCCCCAGGCTCAGGTTGAGTACCTTGCCCATGGGCAATCGTCTGCCGATGAACGCCGCAATCAGTGACCCGGCAATGGTCCCTGCGCTGAATCCCACCATGACCGCGCCTGCCACGGCCGGTTGCAGGTGCAGGTTGCGCTCCAGGTGGTACAGGAGCACCGCTTCCGCCGCGGAAGCCCCCAGGTTGCCCGCCATAGTGAACAAGCCGATGCTGCGAATCAGTTGGTGATTCCAGACAAACCGCAGGCCTTCTCCGATTTCCGCGAACATGTTTGCCTTCTGCCGAGGCTCCCGGTCGGCGGCGGAGAACGCCTTCTGAATCAAGAGCAGCGATGCGATGGAAATGAGATAAGACAACCCGTTCAACACAATCGTGTCGGCTGCGCCCATGAACCCCACCATCAGGCCGGCGAGCGGCGGGCCGAGAATCTGGCTGGCGGAGGAACCCGTTTGCAGGATGGAGTTGGCCGTCGCAAGCTGTTCCTTTTTCACCACGTTCGGAAGGCAAGCGACGTACGCCGTGTCGAACACCGCGGCGCACGCGCTCATTCCCGCCTGCACGATGTACAGCTGCCACATGCCGAGAACGCCAAGCCAATGACCGAGAGGTATCGAAAGAACCAGCAACATCCGCACCGCGTCGGCGATGAGCATGAGTTGCTTGCGGTTGTACCTATCTGCCCACACGCCCGCAGGCAGTGACAACAACAGATACGGCGTAAAGCCGACAGCGAACGCCAACCCCATTTGCGCCGCAGATCCGGTCAACTCGAGAATCAGCCAGGGGATGGCAAACTGGGTGATGGCGGCGCCAAACTGCGATATCGTCTGCCCACTGACCAGCCACACAAAATCGCGATTTCTCCACACCGACTTCATACAATTCCTCCTGGTTTTGACGATCCGATGAGAAACAAGCGAACCTGTTCAGAGAGTGCGTCAACTGCCGACAGGTTGATCTCGTACGTGTCGGCGTGCTGTGCGTCCTGGATGTTTACCCACACCAGCCCTGCGGCGCGCAGCGCGACCAGGTGGTGGTGAACGGTCCCTTTGGTCAGCCCGCTGAACCGGACAATTTCCTTGAAAGTCCGCGGCTGCTGGGCGACAAAGCGAAGGATGCGCAGTCGGCTCTCATCCGCTAGTGCTTTTGTCATCCGTACCAAAGATGGTGCCGGGACGTCCGGTCTTTCCGGCTCCGCGTCAATGGGAAACAGGTGCATCCGACAATTGCCGAACACTTGAATGAGGTTCCACGGCGCAAAGTGGTACTGAGGTACGAGTATAATCTCCCGCAGTTCTTCGGTGGGTCGGATGCGCAGTCCCTGCGTGGCCTCGGCCACAACCTCCTCCGGAGCGCGCTGGCTGCACAGTTGTTTCATACGGTCGGCCGCTTGGGACAGCCGATCCAGAACACGGTTCGGAACATTTCGGAAATAGACCTCATGCCATTCGTCGAGCCAGGCTAACCAGCGGGACCTGTACTCGTTGGCGTGCAGCAGGTACTCAGCGGTTTCCGGCGTCGGATGTTTCGTCAGCGCTTCGTGCAACTCGCCGATGGACAGGCCGCGCAGCCACTCGAGGAACGACTCCGCACTGCGCTCTCCCGGACACTGGTAGATCAGCGCCACGAGTGAATGGCTCGCCGCCTCGAAACCGGCCTTTCGCAATCCAGCAAACTTGCGAGCGGCATCGGCACCGATTTGTTGTTCCACCGCTTTCGCCCACGCCGTTCCCAGGTCCAATGTCTTGTGATGCTGCTTCTCGGTAAATGCAGTGAGACTCACAACCAGTTCGTATGCGGATCCCCAGTCAATGCGAACGGTGATACCCACTTGTTTCACATCCATCAAACAATGATTTGTGTTTAATGTATATCAAACAAGGATGTAGGCGCAAGAAAGTGCACGTCTCTTTTTCAACGTGCACCTCATGCCTTGCGGTCGAAGCGTATCGGAGTTCCCCCGGTCTCAGCGTCCGTGTAGCGCAACGTGGTCATCATCCCGCCCATGGGCGAATCCCCGTTCATCAACTGGGGAGGTTTACTGGAGTGAAAGGCCCAGACGCCCGGATTGTTCGCGACAAACTCCACATCCACCGTCTCGCCCGGCGCCACATTGACCGAAGTCTTCTGGATGGGTGACGGTAGCGGCTGCCCGTCTACTGCTGTCACGTTTAGCACGTGGCCGTGTAGGTGCATCGGCTGTTCCTGCACCCCTAGGTTGCCGATGCGAATTTTCACTCTATCTCCACTCCGGACGGCCAGTGGCGCCGTGTCCGGAAACGCCTTTCCGTTCAATGTGAAGTAGTTCTGTGTGCTGGCCAGCGGATTGATCCGGTGCAGGCGCTTGACGGCGTTCTTCTCCGCCCACTTGGCCTGCTGTGGCGTCAGACTCGCTGCGACACCTTCCGGCTGCAAATTCCACTGTTGCAGTACGATGGCGAAGTCCTTATCCACCCGCTCCCGCTCCAGCGGCAGCACCACCATCATGCCGCCGAGCCCCATCATCTGCTGCCTCGAGCTGAGGACGTGTGCATGATACAGAAACGTCCCGGTCTGATGGACGGTGAACTTGTACACGTGATCTTGGCCCGGCGGTACGTAGGGTCCCGAACTCATCATGGGAACGCCGTCCTGATCATTGGGCAACACCAGGCCGTGCCAGTGAATTGCAGTGGCTTCCGATAGCCGGTTTCGAAAGTGGATCTGGACGTTGTCATGTTCATGGAGGACGATGAGCGGCCCCGGGGTCGATCCGTTGTACCCCCACGCCCTGATCCACACGCCACCGGCGAGTGGTTGTTGAATCTCTTCCGCGGTCAGTTCGAAATGCTTCACCCCGTCTTCGGCACGGTAGCGAGCAAAGCTGACATTCGGACAAACCAGTTGATAGCGGGTCCTCTGTTTGACGTCCGGCACTCGTCCCCACCCCTTTGTGTCCTTAGCAAATCATATGCACCGAAGTGGGGAGGTGCCCAACCGGACCAGATGTCATAGTGAAGTCGAGGAGATTCGGTTCACCGGATCGATTTGTCCGCGATGACATGCCACCTTTGTGTCCCGGATGGGCCGCCCTGCTACGAGAGCTGCTGGTAGCGATTGAACAGTGCCGGATACGTGAGTGTGCCTAAGGTCATGCTCGTGATGGCTGCCGCCGACAGCAGCGCGAACAGGATGAGCAGTTGGTATCGTACAGCCTGAATCGGATCGGCCCCCGCAATAATCTGCCCCGTCATCATTCCCGGCAATTGGACGAGGCCTGTGGTCTTCATGCTGTCGATGGTCGGAATCATGCTGGCCTTCACGGCCGACCGGAGGACGTGGCGAATCGCCTGTTTGGGCGTGCCGCCGAGCGACAACAACACCAGGATTTCCTCCCGACGCGCCTCGACTTCGCTGTGCAGGCGGTTGAGAAACAGCGACGACAAGACCATGGAATTGCCGACAACCATGCCGCTGACCGGGATCACGTACTGCGGCGCAAAGGGCAGAATCCGAAGTGACAGCAAAAACGCCATCGTCACCGTTTCGGTCAGGGCAATGGCAAACACCAGGTTCCAAAATACCGACTTTTGCATCCTGGATTTCTGGTTGGCGTTGTAGGCCGCCACGAGCACCATGGCCGCAACCATGAGAACAGTGAACCAGGCGGTGTTCGCAGTAAACAAAGCCTTGAGGACGTAGCCAATCGCGAGCAACTGTACCGTCGCGCGCACGGTGGCCACCACGAGGTCTTTTTCCAGGCCGAGCCGCGTCCGGATGGACAACACTATGGCACATGCGACGAAGGCAAGCGTAAACGACAAGGATACGAGGCTCACGGTGCGGCATCCCCTTCCCAGGTGTGGTTTAAAAACCGGCGCGCCTGCTCAGACTGCGGGTTTGCAAAAAAGGCGTCGCTCGGGCCCGTCTCGACAAGCCGGCCGTCCGCCACGAACCAGGTCACATCGCCCATTCTGCGCGCCTGCTGCAGGTCGTGGGTCACCCACAGCACGGAGCAGCCCAGTTCTTCCCGGACAAATTGAACAAATTGTTCCACAAGCGTGGTCGATTCCGGATCCAGCGCGGAAGTCACTTCGTCCAGCAACAACACCTTCGGCCGGTTCAGCACCGTTCGGAGCAGAGCCACGCGCTGCTGCTGACCACCGGACAACTTGGCAGCGGGCTGATCCAGCAAGGAGGAATTGAGCCCCACTTTTTGCAGCCAGGGGGTTACGTCTCCCGGGGATTTGCCGTTTAGTTTCGGGCCGAGCGTGAGGTTGTCCAAAACCGTGCCAGGCAACATGACCGGTTTCTGGAACACCATCCCCACCTGCCGGCGCAGTTCGGCAGGATTCCACTCGCGCACGTCCTGCCCAAACACCTTGACGACTCCCTTAGACGCTGTCTGCATCAAGTTGCAGAGACACAGCAACGTACTTTTCCCAGATCCGGACGGGCCAACGATGGTGACGGTTTGCCCTTTCGCAACCGCGCCGGTCACTCCCGCGAGTCCAGCAAACTGGCCGTCCCGGCGGGTGAAATCAATCCACACATCGGCAAACTCCACAGCGTATATCGCATTCGTCACCGCTCGACACGTCTCCTCAAGATTGTCGTTCCAATTAAATCTGCTGTCGACACGACTCTCTTGACAGCTTCGCAACTCCCCCTACAATTACCACAATTAATGACGACGGGAAAGGATAGTGGAAGCGCGACAAAAGACCTTCGGCAAGTTCCACCGCATGTGGAACCGGGCCGAAGGTCTTTTCTCAAGGCTCAATTCTAAAATATTATTGCTTTAATATGTTGCCATGTTCTTCTAGCAACATACACGTCTTGAGGTGGTATTAATGAACCCAATCGTCCGAAAAGTCCGTGATCTGGTGGCCACACTTCATTTAGGCACGGCTCAAATGGCGGTGCCGCCTGCAACACGCGTCGGCCCGTGGGTCAAGGCCTCCCTCGCCGGGGCGATATTAGGCATCGTGGCACAGTTTCTCAGGCAAGTTCCAGGAGCACCCATGTTTCTAGGGGCCTCGACCGCCCCATGGGTCATGGTCGGCTTCCTGTTTGCCGTCTCGGCGTCGCGCGGAGCCCGTACAACACGCAAGGCGATCCTCGTCGCGACCAGGACCGTAGCCGCCTACC
>CAZYAH010000084.1:0-8035 GCA_964645595.1 uncultured Alicyclobacillaceae bacterium
AACGCCCGGGCATCCACGTCGTGCACAATCTGCTGAATGCGCCCGACTTCCTCGCGCGATACGACGCAGTACACCACTCGTTTGTCGGATCCGGTGTAACCGCCGCTGGCCTGAAGCAGCGTGGTTCCGCGCTCCAGCTTTTCGTGAATGGCGTTCACAATCTCCTGGTAGTGATCCGAAATGATGGTGATGGCTTTGCCAGCCTTTGCGCCTTCAATGACAAAGTCAATGACGCGGCTGGAGACGAACAGCGCCACCAGCGAATACATCGCCGTCTCGCGGCCGATGATCCACGCTACCAGCCCAATCACCGCGACATCAATCGAAAAGAGAGTTTTCCCCATGGAAATTCCGAAGCGATGGCTGACGAACCGCGCAATGATGTCGGCTCCACCTGTGGTTGCGCCGGCGCGAAAGATGAGGCCAAGCCCCAGGCCCGTTCCGACCCCGGCGTAGAGCGCACCGAGGAGCGGATCGTGCGTGGGCAATTGAATGGACGCCGTAATCGAACTGAAGAACGATACTGCGAGGACCCCAGCTGTCGTCCCAACGATGAAGTCCCGGCCAAACGTGCGCCAGGCCATGAACAAGAGGGGAATGTTCAGGAGGAAGAAAGTCAGGCCGAGCGGCCACTTGAACAGATACAACATGAGTAATGAGATGCCGACAAAACCGCCTTCGGCAAGGTGATTGGCGACCAAAAACGCGTTGAGGCCGATGGAATAGATGAGGCCGCCGAGCAAAATTTGACTCCACTTCCAAGCGTTGCGCAACATACATGATCCTCCGGGTTTCTCTGAGATATCCGTATGTTGCCTCATTATAAGAAACTCATCGCGGAGTGGACAACTTTTCCCTAGGCCATGCGAGCGCCAGGACAATCAGGGTGCTCACCCAACCGAATACGCCGTACACGTACTTCACCATCGCGGAAAATCCGACTTGGCTGCACAGGTAGGCGACAATCAGAACGCACAGGGAGATTGCAGCCATCTGCCTGTCGGACCTCGCTCCAAACTGCGCGCCCACCGAGTACACGTTACCGACCAGGGTGGAGTAAATCTCACCCCACAGCACAAACAGAAACAGCCACTTCAGGACAGAACCGATTTGCGAAGTGACGTAGGCCATCGGAATGGCGAAGTCCATGGCCTTCGGATAGTTGGCGTACAGCGCAAACAGGACGGCTACCAGCATCATGCCGAGTCCCGCTGCGCCAATCGCAGCGCCCCGGCGCAGTGTGCCGACGTCCGCGACGCTCGCGCCGATGGGAATAAGAACGCCCGCAGCAAGGCCAATGTTAAATGCGGCGTAGATGACGCCAGAGAGGAGTGCGAGCACCGGCTTGTGCGGAGTCAGTGTCTGCCCTGCGTGCCACACGTGCGCCCAACCGTGCAGGTGAACCTCGTGAATTGCAGCGTACACGACACAGCACACCATGGACGGAACAATGAGCGTGTTGGCGCCGAAGATCCCTTTCATGCCGCGGGCCACGGTGAAGTAGGTGACGACCAGGGTGAACAGTGCCCCGATTTGAAACGACACGTTGAGCCGTTCCTTGAACAATGCACCTGCCCCGGCGAGCATCGCCACAGACACGCCAAACAGCATCAGGATCAGCACGTAGTCGAATACCGCCCCGATTCTTTTGCCGAACAGATAGGCGTTCAACTCCCGGTAGGAAAACGCCTTTAGACGATGTCCGAGGAACATGATCTTGTACCCCAGCCAGGCAAACAGCACAATGGAAAGGGCAAGCGCAAGATACCCCAGGTTCCCGTACCGCCCGAAGAACTGGTAGATTTCCTGGCCGGAGGCAAAACCCGCCCCGACAACCGTTCCGATATACGCGCACCCAACCTGGAATGCCAAGACATTCCGCCGCCTTGTCTCCGCCAAGCAGATCCCTCCATAGGAAGCATATGGCCTCGTCCGCACAGACATGCCTTCGCGCGCTCACCACTCTGGATGTGAGCGGGCTTTTGGACATGTCCGGACCAGCCCCGAAATATAGATAGGTATGCGGACAAACCTGTGTACCGCTGTGAGACTTTGTTGCACCGGAAGGGAGGTATGACATGACGACACTCCAGGCAATCCTGCTCGGACTCGTCCAAGGCGTTACCGAATTTTTGCCCATCAGCAGTTCCGGCCACCTTGTCCTGCTGCAAAAACTGTGGGGCATTGCGGGTGACGAACTGCTCTTTATCACCTGTCTCCACCTCGGCACCCTGGTTGCCGTCGCGTGGGCGCTCAAGGACGAAGTGCGCTGGCTCATCCGCAACCCGTGGTCGCGGCAGGGGCAGATGATTATCCTGGCGCTGATTCCCACTGCGCTGATTGGCGCCCTGTTCGAGGAAGTGTTTGAAAACCTGTTTGAGAGCGGCGCCACCATTGGCGTGGAATTTATCATCACCGGCGTCATCTTGTGGTGGATGGACTACGCGCCCGGCGGAACCAAGACGGAAGCAGACATGACTCCGGCAGACGCGCTCTGGATTGGTACGCTGCAGGGAGCGGCCATTCTCCCGGCGCTGAGCCGCTCCGGGCTCACCATGGCGGGCGGACTGTGGCGGGGACTGAACAAGGAAGCGGTCGGGCGATTCTCCTTCCTGCTCTCAATCCCCTCCATTCTCGGCGCCACGATTGTCGAACTCGACGACTTTGTCGAGCAACCGTCCATGGCGCTGGACGCAAACTGGGGGCCCATCCTCGCGGGAACAGTTGCCGCTGTCGCTGCCGGTTACGTTGCAGTAAAAGGCACGCTGTGGCTGTTGAGAAACGCACGCATGCGCGTCTTCGCCGTGTACGTCTGGGCGCTGGCCGCATTCGTACTCCTCGACCAAATCCTGTACCAACGCTGGTTTCCACCACTGTTCTGAACAAGGCGAAAACAATGCGAAACGGGCCGGCTTCCAGCTCGGCCCGCTTTGCATTTCGGGTATTTGGCGCTTGGCGCCAGGTCCGGCCAGGCAGAAGGCCGGTCTTCAGGCCCTGTCGGCTCGCGCGTGCCAGGCGATAATGCGGACGCGCCGAATGCAGTAGATGGCGACCGACAGCAACAACAAGCCGAGGAAGAACCAGACCCACGTGGACAATCCGGTCAAAACGACTTGCCACCAGGGTGCTCCGCTGGCCGCAGCCTGCGTGGAGGCGAAGATAGGAATGCTGGATGCGAACGCGTCGAACGCCGCCTGACCAACGCCGAGCCACCAGAAGATATACGTGAAAATGGCGGCCAACACCGCTTGCGCGAAACGCGCGATGAAGTACGGGGTCATCCGGATGTCGGTGTTGGTGATGACGCTCGCCACCTGTGCGTGCACCGCCAAGCCGCTCCACGCGATGATGGCGCCGACAACGGCGACTTTCTGGATGAGCGGCGCCGCAGTCACGGCAGCCGTTTGCGCCACGCCGATGTCGATTTCCAGCAAGCCGGCCAAGGTTGGCTTGACCAGTTCCGGATCTAGCCCGAGCAGGTGGTAGACGAACAACACCGGAACGCTGGCGATGGAGAGAAAGCCGGACAGGTGCATGATCTCAATCATGACGGCAAAAAAGACGATAAATCCGCCAATCATCAGAAGGGTCAAGATGGACTCCGTCACCGACTCCCGCAGCAGCTTGCCGAACGGGCGACCGTCCTCTTGGCGGGCAATCATGACTTCCCGAAACGCGCGGACAAAAATATTGCCTTGCGTGGAACGGACTTCTGCCTCTGTCGAAGCACTCGCGCGCCCCCAGAACTTGAATCCGAAGCCGACGAGAAACGCAGACGCGTAGTGCGCCAACGCAATCAGCGCGCCGAGCTCCGGCGACTTGAACATCCCGACGGCGACCGCGCCAATCATGAAGAGCGGATCGGCCGTATTGGTAAAGGCGAGCAGCCGCTCACCCTCGACCCGAGTGCACAGCCCCTGTTCCCGAAACCGCGACGTAATCACCGCGTCCATCGGGTACCCAGCCGCAAGGCCCATGGACAGAGCAAATGCGCCGATGCCCGGCACGCTGAACAGCGGCCGCATCAACGGCTCCAAGAGTACCCCGAGGCCTCGAACCATCCCCAATCCGAGCAGCAATTCCGCCAGGATGAAAAATGGCAGCAAAGACGGGAGCACAATATCCCAAAAGACTTTCAGGCCTGCGATTCCCGCCTCAAACCCCTGTTTCGGGTAGACGACCAGGGCGACCGTAAACGAGATGACGGCCATGCCAAGCAAGTAGGTGGACCACTGGCCTTTCCGCTGTTGGTTCACAAGATCTCATCTCCTTTTCGCGACACAACCAGGTCTTGAGTTGTCCCGGTCAATCAGTACATCATATTGTCCAAGCAAAGTGTTTATGTTCTAGCACATGTGCCCGGCCGAGGGCTTCGGTATAATAAGTCGAGACGCCTTATCGATGAAAGAGGTGGATTGGGTGACCGAGTCACTCACACTGCGCGACATGCAACAGAGAGTGGACGACTACATAAGCCAGTTCAAGGAAGGCTACTTTCAACCTATGACGCTGGTCGTGCGGCTCGCGGAGGAACTTGGCGAGCTGGCGCGAGAGGTCAACCACGAGTACGGTGAAAAGCCGAAGAAGCCTTCCGAGGAACCCGGCAGCATCGCGCTGGAGCTCGCCGACATGATGTTTGTCATCACCTGTCTGGCGAATCGGCTGCAGATTGACCTGACCGAAGCGTTCGAACAGGTGATGAACAAGTTTGAAACTCGCGACAAGGACCGCTGGACGCGCATCGCACCCGAATCCTGACGCGCCGCGACGCTACAGCGGCCCGGGTTCGTCCTAGGCTGTGGTACATACCATGAGATCCCTCCTGCCATACGATGGTGAGCAGGAGGGGAGTCGGATGGAGGACCGCTGGCTGAAGACGGCTTACGCCTACTTGTTCATTCGCAACTTTTCGCGAGCGCTGGATGTGTTTCGCAAAGCCATTGAAGAAAATCCGATGAATCCGCGCTACCACTTTCACGCATCCATCACCGCGCTCCGCAGCGGGCTTCTGGCGGAAGCGGAGGAGTGGGCCAAGACGGCGGCAGCGCTGGACCCGGAGAACTCGACCTATCGCGAGCACCTGGACCGGATCAAGGCGAGACGGCTCGTCCACGACGGACTGCGCTTGCTCGAATCCGGACAGACACAGGAAGCGCGCGAGTATTTCGATGCTGCGCTCAGCATTGACCCGTTCAACCAGGACGCAATCTACTTTTGCGGCAAAACAACACCAGATGAGGAGAATTGCGAATAAGATGACAGACCAAATTTCCACAAAACATGGCGTAGAGAAGGTTGTCTCGGACTCTACCGCACGCCCCGTCACCGTCGCTGTTGCAGGCGCCAATGGGAAGATGGGCAGGGAAGCAGTACGGGCCATCTTGGAGGACCCGCGGTTTGAACTGGCCGCCGTCTTGACCCGGCAGAGTGGACAAGCTCTCACTTCGTTCCCGTGCCCTGAATACCATGATCCAGCGCAGCTGCTCATGGAGGCGCGCCCGGACGTGTGGCTTGACTTCACCGACGCCGACAGCGTGGTGCGGCACGTGGACCAGTGCATCGCCTTCGGCGTCCGGCCGGTGGTCGGGGCGACCGGATACAGCCCACAGGACGTGGAGCGCTGGAATAAACAGTGCCTCGACAACGACATTGGCGGAATCGCCGCGCCGAACTTCGCGATTGGCGCCCTCCTGATGATCCGCTTCGCCTCCGAGGCGGCCCGGTTTTTCAGCAAGGCGGAAATTGTGGAGTACCACCACGACGGCAAAAAAGACGCGCCTTCCGGAACGGCCAAGCGCACGGCCGAATCCATGGCGCAGCAAATGGAAGCGGCGTTCACCAAGCCAGACTCGCTTCCGCCTCTGGACCGCCGCGAACCGGGCGAAGGAGCTGCGGCCCAGCCTGCGCGGGGTCTTGACTACAACAACATTCGGATCCACAGCGTGCGCTTGCCAGGACTGGTGGCGCACCAAGAAGTGGTGTTTGGCGGAACCGGCGAAATCCTCACCATTCGCCACGACTCCCTCTCGCGGACAAGTTTCATGCCGGGCGTGTTGCTCGCCTGCAGCCGGGTGATGGGGATTCGCGGCATGGTGTACGGATTGGAAAATTTGCTGTGGTAGGCGAGAGGAGCGGACTTTCGTGAATATCGCGTTGATTGCGCACGACCGCAAGAAAGATCTGATTGTCAACTTTGCGATTGCATACAAACACATCCTGCAGCGCGCACAACTGTACGCCACCGGAACCACCGGCCAGCGCATCGCCGAGGCCACTGGGCTCCCCATTCACCGCGTACAGTCCGGCCCGCTCGGCGGTGACCAGCAAATCGGCGCCAAAATTGCCGAAAACAACATGGATCTCGTCATCTTTCTGCGCGATCCGCTCACCCCGCAACCGCACGAACCGGACATTACGGCCCTGTTGCGGCTGTGCGACGTACATAACGTACCGGTCGCGACCAATCTGGCCACGGCCGAAGCTCTGTTGAAATCGCTGGAGCGCGGAGACTTGAACTGGCGGAACGCCGTTCACGGAGATCCGGAGGAAAACCCGCTCTTAGACCAGTAGAGTCCGAAGAGCCAAATCGGCGGATGCGGATTTGCCGCAGGAGACAAGGGGGGCGGAATCGTCATGCGTATCGGTATCAGCTGCTACCCGACCGTCGGCGGGTCGGGAGCGGTCGCCACAGAACTCGGCAAAGCTTTGGCCCACCGCGGCCATCAGGTGCACTTTATCGTCACAAACATCCCGTTTCGGCTAGGAGAGTTTCACCACAACATCTACATCCACGAACTGAGTACAGTGTCGTATCCGGTGCTGCGGACGCCCCCGTACGACCTTTCGCTGGCCGCTCTGATGGCGAACATCGTGCAAGAGTACGACCTCGACATTCTGCACGTCCACTACGCCTTGCCGTTCGCGGTCTGCGCGTTCCTGGCGAAATCCATTGCCAAGGACCACCCGTTCAAGGTCGTCACCACATTGCACGGCACGGATGTCACCGTTCTGGCGCAGGACAAGAGCTTGTACGAAGTCATCAAGCTTGGGATTGAGCAGAGCGACGCCGTCACCGCGGTCAGCGAGAGCCTCGTCCGGCAGACGAAGGAACTGTTTCGGATTGACCGTGACATTCGCTGCGTCTACAACTTTATCGACACCGACATCTTCCGCCCGGAGCCGAACTCGCCCATTCGCCAGTGCTTCGCCAAGCAAGGCGAAAAAATCCTGTTGCACGTCTCAAACTTTCGGCAAGTCAAACGGATTGGCGATGTGATTGAGATCTTCGCCCGGGTGCAGCAGTCCATTCCAGCCAAACTCCTGCTCGTCGGCGAGGGGCCGGAGTTGAACAACGCCCGCGACCTCGTGCACGCACTCAACCTGCACGAAAACGTGGTCTTTCTCGGCAAGCAAGACGAGGTGGCATCTCTGTACGCGGCTGCCGACTTGTTCTTGCTGCCGTCCGCCAAGGAAAGCTTTGGCCTCGTCGCACTGGAAGCCATGGCCTGTGGGGTTCCGGTCATCGGATCTGACGCGGGCGGGATTCCCGAAGTCGTGCTGCACGGAGAGACCGGCTTCCTGGCCGACGTGGGCGACGTGGACGCCATGGCGAACTTTGCCCTGATTCTGCTGCGAAATCCGGAGATGTACCGCCAGTTCTCGACGGCCGCCCGGCAGAGGGCACAAGACGTCTTCCACATCGAGAGCAAGATCCGGGAGTACGAAGACGTCTACCAATCCGTGCTGGAAGGAAGCCGCTGCGAATGCTGAGCTTTCTCCCGGCGGGAGTCCAGACGGTCCTGCAGACGCTGAACGAGGCGGGGTTTGAAGCCTACCTGGTGGGCGGCTGCGTCCGCGACTTCTTGCTCGGCCGCTCGGTTCACGACTACGACGTGGCCACCAACGCCACGCCGGACGCGGTCTCCAGACTGTTTCCGAAGACAGTTCCCACGGGTCTCCAGCACGGCACGGTGACCGTACTGGCCGAGGGGACCGCGGTGGAGGTGACGACCTACCGCAAGGACGTGGGGTATTC
>CAZYAH010000085.1:0-8031 GCA_964645595.1 uncultured Alicyclobacillaceae bacterium
GTCCCTGATTCGCCACCAAAATTCTTCTAAGCCGCTGAGTCGTAAGGCAGCGTAGTAGTCGAAAAGGCCCAAAAACCGCCAGGTGCAGCACCAAGGTGCAGCACCTTGGAGGTAATTCAGTGGGCGCATTCTTGCAGCGGTCGCGGCACGGCACGATGTATTACTTCAGGCGCAAGGTGCCGTTTCGACTGCGCCAGAAATTCCGAGCAGCGCAGTTCTATCTCTCACTCCGAACGGCTGACCGCGCGACTGCGCTTGTTCTTGCTCGCAGGGCTGCTACGCTGTGCGACGAATTGTTCCTGAGATTGCGACATATGCCAAAGAAGAAACTTGCCGCCGACCTGATGCGTCTTGTCGAGAACCGACGACTCACCGCACCGCTCAAGGAAGAAATCGGGCGCCTACGAGATGAGCTGCTGGAGAACCAATACCAGGGCAACAAGGCAATCACGAAACTCAAGGGCGAGCACTCGGAGCAGCTCACAGCAGTCGTAAAGGCCGCGGGCGCAGGTGTTGCAGCAACGAGTCCGAAGACCGGGAAAAGTAAATACACGGTCGCCGAGGCGATTCAGAAGTATCTCGCCAAGTCAATGAAGCCAACTTCCCGATCTCGACTCAAGGGAGCACTCTCCCATTTCGAGAAATTTGCTGGCGCTGCCACATCACTCGATACGCTTGATCAAGCGCGCTACGCCGAGTATTCGGACCTCGTGAACGCCAATCCAGATTGGAAAATTCCAACGAAGAATCTATACGTCACTGCTGCGGGCACCATGCTCAGATGGCACATTAGGCGCGGCGAACCAATAGGACCGATAACTGCCGGGTCGCTGGTATTGGCGCGAACGACGCCCGCGTCCTGGGACCGCGACGCCTTCACGCTGGATCAACTCGAAATCATATTCCACGAGGCTGCTGAGTCTTTCGAGACCGAACCACATTGGTTCTGGGCTGTCGTCGCGCCCGCGTTCCTCGGGTGCAGGATCGAAGAGTGGGCGCAGGCGGACGTGAAATCAGATTTCAAGAAGGACAAATCGACCGGGCGCTGGTATCTCGACATCAATGAGACTGTTGGGCTCGGCGGGCACAACAAATCCGTCAAGAAAGAATCCGGCTGGCGCGTCGTGCCATTCCACCAGGAGCTAATCCGCCTCGGGCTGCTCGACTACTTGGAAGATCAAAAGAGGTCGGGTGCCCGAACACTGTTCGAGAGGGCGTGGAAGCCGCTTGCCCAGAAAGAGAAAAACTCGTTCAAGTTTTCTCACGGCATAACGAAACGCGGCGGCCGAGCACTCTCACGTCTCGACGACGGGGGTAAGCTGGAGAGAGGCAAGGCGACCTTTTTCCATAGCCTCCGGCACAGTTTTATTTCGCAGCTTGCCATCAAGGGCGTATCCATTGAGATGCGGTGCGCGATCTCCGGGCACAAGCCCGAGGGTGGGGGCATCAATACGACGACCTACACCAAGCTGCGGGCTCAGGTTGCGCCCAAGCTCAGTGCAATCGACGACAACCTCGACGTTTTCGTCGAGCGACTTCGTGGCGCCATGAAAAGCGCCGGGGTCTCTGCCACCGTTTAGTCCTTATACAGTCTCGCTCGTAAGATGTTCAGGCCATCGGCCAGGATTTCAACCGCATCCAGCTATAGCCCTAAGATTCGCAGGACCAATGCGGATTAACGGGAACCCTTTGGGGGACACTACGCCAGCCTGCTATCGTGGCAGTCTCGGCGGCGGGGAGAGTCGCGAATGCTGCAAAAGATAGTTGCCATCAAGAACATTGGGCGGTTCCGAAACTGCGCGGCCGCCGGCGATGTAACGTTCCGCCGTTTCACGCTTATTTTTTCCGAGAATGGCCGCGGCAAGACAACACTTTGCGCCATCCTCCGCTCTCTGCTTACGAACACCCCCGCCCTGATCATCGGGCGCACGACTCTCGGCAGCACCGACGCCCCGGAAGCTCAGTTGCTATTCAGTGGCAACGCCAATTTTTTATTTCGCAACGGCACATGGAGCACACCCTATCCCGACATTGCAGTTTTTGATGGCGCATATGTCAGCGACAACGTTTTCGCCGGGGATTTTGTTGATACGGCACATCGCCGCAACTTATACCGCGTGATCATTGGCGCGCAGGGAGTCGCCCTGGCGGCGCGCATTACCGAGCTCGACGTGCAGATACGAACTAAGAACGACGAGCTTCGCACCGGTCGTGCCATTCTGCAGAGGCATATCCCGCCCGCAATGAGCGTTGAGATATTCATCGCGTTACCAGAGGACGCTGCGATTGATGAAAAGATCGTCGCTAAGGAAAGGGAATTGCAGGCTGCCCAACAGACGGCCCAGCTTCAGCAAAGACCCTCTCTGGACGACCTCACTCTGCCACTGTTTAACCCAGCCTTCGCGCAATTGCTCACCAAGACACTCCCCGACATTGCCGCGGACGCCGAGCGTCGAGTGACGCAACATATCGCTTCTCACGGCATGCAGGCGCACGGCGAGCCGTGGCTTGCGGAAGGTTTACATCACGCCACCGAGTCCTGCCCCTTCTGCGGACAGGACCTCAAAGGATTGGCGCTGATCGAAGCCTATCGGGGCTATTTCAACCGCGAGTATTTGGCCCTGCGAGACGAGGTCACTCGGAACAGCGGGGACATCGAGGACGCTTTCGGCGAGCGGGGGGCAGGAATGATTGAACAGGTGATCTTACGCAACAATAACAACACCGAATTCTGGCAATCCTACTGTCGGATTGCTGCCCCAGTATTGGCGGAAGCGGGCAAAGTCGGCGAGATAATTGCTGCATTGCGCGAGGCCGCTCAATCACTGCTTGCCCAGAAAGCGGCGACTCCGCTTGATGCCGTGCCGCCAAACGACTTGTTTACGAAGGCACTTGGCAATCTGGAGGCGCTACGGACCTCTATTGCCACCTACAACGCCGCCGTCGCCGCCGCCAATGCACTGATCAACGCCAAAAAGCGCGAGGCGCACACCGCCGACCCACGCGTCCTTGAACGCGCACTTGCGACGCTGAAGGCGCAGAAAGCACGGCATACGACAGACACTGCCGCAGCCTGTCAGGCCGACGCAGTTCGACTCCTCGATAAGGCCGCACTCGAAGAGGAAAAAGTCAGGGTGAGGGAACGGCTTGATGCTCACACCGAGGCAGTAATTCGCATTTACGGCGCGAGCATAAATCGCTATCTCGCTCGGATTAACGCTGGATTCAGAATTACGACGCCTACCCACACTTATCGTGGTGGACCGCCGAGCACGAGCTATCAGATTGTCATCAATCAACGTCCCGTCGATCTTGGAGATGTAACCACGCCGCTCGATCGGCCCAGCTTCCGCAACACTCTTAGTGCCGGGGATCGAAGCACGCTCGCGCTCGCATTCTTTCTCGCGGAACTTGAGCAGGATGCACAGCGCGCCCGCAAGACGATACTTTTTGATGATCCCTTTACGAGCCTGGACGCCTTTCGTCGCAATCAGACAGTTCATCAAATACTCAAATGTGCCGATGGCTGTGCGCAGATTGTGTTGCTATCCCACGACGCTGGATTCCTTAAACTACTTTGGGATCGGGTAGCGCCTGCCGAACGCAAGACGCTCCAATTGGCGCGAATTGGCGAGGAGAACACCACCGTTGCGAATTGGGACATCGAAAAGGCCGTTCAAGCGCGTTTCCGTGCGGATATTGACAGCCTTCAACGCTACTTCTCCTCAACGGAGGGAAATCCACGCGACGTTGTTCAGAAAATAAGGCCCGTCCTCGAGGGCTATTGTTTCAATGTGTATCCCACACATTTCCCGGAGGGAGACACGTTGGGCGTGATCGTTGGCAAGATTCGAGACACCGGTGCCAGTAATCCTCTGTCCTCGCTCCTCGACCAACTGGACGAACTGAACCAATACACTCGCCGCTACCACCATGGGGAAAACTCCAACAGTGCGGCGACCGAACCTATTGATGACACCGAGTTGAACGGCTACGTGCAGCAGACTCTCAGACTCGTAGGCTGCCTTCTGTAGTGTGACTACGCGATGAGGCGTTGACCTGGCAGTGAAAGCGAGTGCATTGTTGAAACACAGGGGAAGCGCATGGAAATGCGAAATATTCTCGGCCTAGATGACGACGACCTCGACCGCAAGATATACCGCATCATTCCCGTTAAATATCTCTATCTCATCTTTAACGGAAAGCAAAACACGCTTGTCCGAACCCACAAATGGAACGATCCATTTGAGAATTTTATGTTGAAGAGCAAATTCCGACTGCCAACAGGAGAAATTGCGACGATTGGCTTCCGGGACCATTTTTATGGGCAATGCTGGAGCACACGCAGTCAATCAGAGGCCCTATGGCGCCTGTATTCGGAAACGAAAGAGAGTGTCCGCATTCGGTCAACACCGCGGAAACTGTTTACTGGTCTGTGTAAGCATCTCGGCCCTTGGGCTCACGTTTTGGCGTTCATAGGAAAGGTTGAGTATTTTGGAGAGAAACGGCTTATTGCGCACGCCAAGACCATCTTCGCCAACATCGGATTGCCGGGATCGCTAGATTTCGCGAGGACGCTCCTTTTTAAGAGAAATGCATTTCGACACGAAGAAGAAATTAGGTTGCTCTACCTTCCCAAAGGCGATCCCACGGGCGACTTATTTAGCTACCCAATTGTTCCTAGCGACATCGTTGACGATATTCGCCTTGATCCGAGATTGGATCTCAAAGAGGAAAAGAAATTGAAGAAAGAAATCCAACGCCAAACGGGTTTCAAAGGCACGATAGAAAAGTCAGCCTTGTATGATCCGCCGCCAGACATTGTTCTGAAACTTGGCCTGGATATGACCTCGCGAGCCCCCGCGCGCGTTCGATCCACCCGCCGTCGAGGACCTCGCTGATTCGCCCAATTTGCGGGAATAGAAAACTAACTACAATGGGCCTGCTTAGGTCGGTTAAGTCTAGTCGTCGAATAGCCTTACGACCGGCACCTTCAGGCCGCTAGCCAACGTCTCAATAGCGTCCAGGGACGGATTGCCTTTCCCCCGCTCGATCCGGCTCATGTAGGACCGAGCGAAGCCACAGCGATCGGCGAAGGCTTCCTGAGACCAGCCGGCGGCCTTTCTGAGGGCCGTGATCCTTTGACCGAACCGTTTCCGAAGTGGGACGCGCACGCCCCGCAATTTGGGTCAATGTATACTCCTTGGCCACGCACTAATCGTGACATCGATCTGGGGGCATCATGGCTCGTAGGAAGGCATCCAAAGCCCGACCGAGCGCGAAGCCAGCGGCGGACATAGGCGTAAAATCATCGACACGTCACGCCCAAAGCCCTTCCCCAACGATAGAGCAATTGAGTGACGCCGAGCTTGCTGCGAGCATTGCGATGGACAAAGCCCGAGTCAACGCGATTAGCGGCACCCTCGCTTCTGAATCCGAGCTTCGCAGGAAGTATGGGGTGCCAAATTCGGGATGGACCGCAAAGGCGACCTTTCAAGCTCTCGTCGTGCTTGTGTTCATTGGAATCGTTGCCACAGTGATAGGCGGGGTTGGCTGGACAGTCTATAAGGTAGCGTCCTCGGCAAGAGGTCACCATCAAGCAGAGGCGGAGCGACGCACCGTTAAGGCTCAAGCCGCAGCATCGGCTATGGAAACCGTGCCTTCTGTATCCGCGAGCGCGTCAGATGGCGCCGATATTTTGTCGCGTCTTAGTGGGCTGTCGAAAGCGGAAACGGTCAAGATTCTTCGCGAGCAGCTCGTCAAGCTAGAAGCCGATCGCAATGTCGAAAGCAGTCGCGCAAGTGCTGCATTGACAAAGGCGAATGATGCGGGCGCGCATATCGAATACAACTCAATTGTCGCCCAAGGAACCGCTGGTCAAAAAGAGCTGCTCATCCTTGCAAAAAAGAAGATTGAGAACCCAACTTACGAAAGCGATTTAATGGCCCAACAGACTGGTTCCCGCAGAGAATACGATCGTGCGACCGAACAGATTAAGCGTCTCAATCAACTAATAGTGGAGTATGGCAGAGCCCTTCGCACCACCGATGCATCCGGTCGCCCAGCACCAGGCTAAATGCCCGCACTCGACAATCTCAGAATTCGTTGTAGTTGTCGAAGGCCCCATTGACCACCGGCGGGCGCGGGAATCTGCAAGACATTGAGCTGCCGAACCATTGCCCTCTGGGACAGACCGCGGAGGCGGAACCCCTCAAGCTGACCCTGCATCTTCGCGGCGAAGGCGCGAGCGGCGTTCTTGCGAGCCTCGATGTTTGGCATCGTCACTACAACCATGTCCGTCCGCATTCGAATCCGAAAGACCTTACACCGATCGAGTTCAAGACGCGTTACGATTCCACCAACCTGGGAGCCATCCTCAAGTAGCAAATGGTCCGAAGATCCATAGGCAGGTCAACTAGTCATGTCGTTCCGCTCGCTGGAGTGTCGTCAAATGAAAACGTTGCTTTTGCTTGTCTGTGCCCCTCTGGCGTTTTCGGCTCATGCGTTCAACTACTCCACATGCAAGAACCTGAAAGTGGGTGATGTGGTGACTCAGTACCGACACTGGAATCACGCTACGGAAGCGTGGAACGACTATCCCAGCGAAGAAGACTTCGGTGCGAAGCTGCGAATTCTGGCGTTCACAAAGGACGCCGAAGGGTTTCCTGCAGCAAAGGTCCAACTTGTGGCCGGGATAATTAGAAGTTCAGCGTCAGGAAATCACCATCCCGGAAACGTAGATATTTATTCCTCTTCTGCTGGCTATAGAACCGCGAATCCGAAATCGTATCTACAGTTCTGCGACGAGTATCGGAAAGTAAAGTAAGGCATTTGTTCATTGCTGACAGCACCCATGACAGACAGGCAATGACGCTACTTTCGGATAACTTGGGTTCAACGAAGGTCGCGCGCAATTAGTGGGCGAAAATATGAGTCCGCTACCTGTTAGTCCTCTGAGGAGTTGGAAAAATGATTAAGACACAGACGTGAAGCCATACCTAGTTTTTGCTGTCATTTTGCTTAGTTCATGGCATTCCTTAGTGGAGGCGCTCACATACACATGCAGCGAAATGGGAGAGGTCGCCGCAAATATCTACGACGTGAAACGTGATGGTTACTCTATGTCGCAGGCTCTGAACGCAATCTCTGGGGCTTCGGGAGGCGATGCTCAGAAGGCAACCCTACTTCAAGGGGTAGCCATTGCAATTTACGGTGATTCAAGCATTAGCAGTCGCCGGGCCGCCTACAACGTCGCGTATTCCGCTTGCCAGAATACGCGAGGTCAGGTTCCGACAGTAGCCGCCTCGAAACAACAGCAGAAGCGGCAAGTAACGCACGGGGCGACGGCTGTTCCCGTGAAGGAGAAAACCAAGGACACTAGCGCCCTTACGCAGAGCGTGACGGCTAGGCCAAACTTCTCAAACGAAGTGGAAGCCAAGTTCTATTCGTTTGAAGAGGCATTTAGGGGTTCTGGGATTGGATGCTTTCAGAAGAACCCTATTAGTAAAACGCCAGATGAATTGACTACCAACTTAAACTATCTGGCAATTTGTATCGCAAGAACATCCGCATGCCTTACCAAGTCCAAGGACATCTGGGTAAATGCACAGCAGCCACCTGACGTGGAGCAGTTTCGAATATGCGTGGCAGCCAGCTAGTTTAAGAACCTAGCGGAGCTTGTACCTTCCCGGCCCGCATGTTCCCTACTTGGGGATTGGTGCCGCTTGTCTGGATTGAACAGACGACCCGCCGTACACGCTGCGGGTGCTGCCGAATATGCTAGTGCTGCATTAATACGCTGTAGCGACCCTTACCGCGCTGCTAGTGCTGGCCCAAGCACACGCGCTGGCCAAGTACCAGCCCCGACCCCATCAACGTGGGGCGTTCAAGCAGCAGCATCCTTGCCCCTCGACTGGCAAACCCCGAGGCGCGTATCCAGGCTTCGTCGTGGACCACATCAGGCCGCTATGTGCCGGGAGAAGTGGCCCCGTTTGTTTGAACAACTTTCCCCGATTTATAAGTGGACTCCGG
>CAZYAH010000086.1:0-7998 GCA_964645595.1 uncultured Alicyclobacillaceae bacterium
TGCTGTCCCCTGGTTCCCCTTCCCAGATAATCGCTGCCTTGTTCTTGCGCTCTCCGTAGCGATGCCGATCCACTGCGTTGTACGCCGCGTTCAGCTTGCCGCCGAGGAACCACTTTGCGTGCGGCGGATTCCACTCGAGGACTTTTTCAAACGGCTTGAACCACGTCAAGTGCTGAGCCTGTTCGGCCCAGTACCCCTCCGGGTCGCGCTGCGCCCGCTCGTAAACGCTTTCATCTCGAAAATTTGCCTGATTTCGGAACTCTTCGGATGGATAGAAGACCCGCTGCTCCTGTAGCAGTGTGTCGAGCTTCGATGCCGGAGTGCTCACAGTCGTTCTCCTCCCCGTTACTCAACTTGTTGGGGGCACAGCGAATGTTGCAAACGCGCCCCAGAGATTCATTATATTTATGATTATTTATACTACTATGTCAAACATATCAGAAATAGCCGTATTGATGAAAGACCTGCGCTTTGCATTAAAGCGCACTTACGGCAATTCCCGCCCGCTGCAAGCTTTCCCGCAGCCGCTTTGCAAAGGCCACCGCATTGGCGCCGTCCCCGTGAATGCAGACAGTGTCCGCCGAAATGTCGACATCCGCCCCCTGCAGCGTCCGCACCTTGCCTTCCCGGACCATGTAAAGGACTTGTTCGACGGCCGCTTCCTCGTCGTTGATGAGCGCTCCGGCCTCCGACCGCGGGGTCAGCGAACCGTCCGCCTGATACGTCCTGTCGGCGAACACCTCGTTCGCCACCCGGAGTCCAATCCGCCGCGCCGCGTCAATCAAGGCACTGCCCGACAGACCGAACAAGATAAGTTCCGGGTCCACCCGATACACCGCCTCCGCAATCGCCTCGGCAATCTTCGGTTCTCTGGCCGCAGTGTTGTAGAGCGCACCGTGCGGTTTGACGTGGTGCAGCCTCCCACCTTCTGCCTTCACAAACGCAGCAAGGGCCCCAATCTGATAGACCGTCATGTCGTAGACTTCCTGCGGCGTGGCGTCGAGCGACCGTCGTCCAAAGCCTAGCAGGTCCGGATAACCCGGATGCGCTCCGACCGCGACCTGCTTCGCCATCGCCATGCGCACGGTACGCCGCATGGTGGACGGATCTCCGGCGTGAAATCCACACGCGATGTTGGCGGACGTCACGTACTCGAGGAGTTGTTCGTCCGCCCCGATTTTGTAGGCGCCGAAACTCTCGCCCATATCGCAATTCAGATCCACTCGCAACACACTCAACACCCTTTCACAAAGCTGTGCTGCAACATCGTCGCCAAAGCGCGCAGTTCCCGGTGCCGGGCGCAGAGGAGCTGGTGCGCCTCGCCGACGTCGATGGGCGTAAAGCGGACGCGCTCACCGGGCCGCAATTGCCCGGCCTTCGGCAGATCCGCCGTCGCCACGTGGAGAATTCGCGGATAGCCGCCCGTCGTCTGACTGTCTGCAAGCAGAAGGATGGGCTGCCCACCGGCGGGCAGTTGCACCGTCCCCGGCAACACCCCTTCTGAAATCAGATCCCGAAATTCCGCGAACGTAAGGGAGAGTCCTTCGAGGCGGATCCCCATCCGATCCGCTCGCTGCGACACAATCCACGCCTGATTCCACAGGTGATGGCGCGCCTCCGGCGCGAGCCACGTCATGTGTTCCCCCGGCATCGCCCGGAGCGGGCCGAAGAGCACTTTGGAAACCCACCGCTGCGACACGCCCCAGGGCGGCCAGGCTGCGCGGCCCGAAGCAACCGCATCGTGCGCCCACGACGCCAGGATTGCAGTCGTCTGGCACAACCCCTGGCGGGCGCCAGCCTGCACCGCGAGTGCGTCTCCCGCCCGAAGCGCACGGCCGCCATACCCGCCAAACCGCGCGCGCAAGTTGGTGCTGCGGGAAGCCAACTGCATTGGCACGTCAAAACCGCCGGCCACTGCAAGGTACACGCGGCAGCCTCGCCGAACCGCTCCGACGCGCAGGACGGCGCCGTCCGGAACGGCGACAGGTCTCCACATTGGAACCGGTTCCCCGTTCACCTGGACGTCCGCCGTGCCGCCGCAGAGCGCCACCAGTGTCGCGCGTTCAAACGCCAGCTCTGCGCCGAGCAATGTCATCTCCAGTGTCGCGGCCGACGCCGGATTTTGCACGAGCCAGTTGGCGATGGTGTGAGAAAACGTGTCCACAGCGCCGCCGACCACGACGCCGTACTTGCGAAACCCGGATCTCCCCAAATCCTGCACGGTTGTCAGCAAGCCGGGGTGAAGCACGCGAATCAAGGCGAGGCCTCCTTCAGCGCCAGCAACGTTGCGTGGGAGATCCGTTTGAACCGGACTTTGTCGCCGGGGCGCAACCGGGTCGGGGGCGTCTGGTCGGGGTGGAACAGCGACACCGGCGTGCGTCCAATGATTTGCCAACCGCCCGGGCTCTCCACGGGGTAAATCCCAGTCTGAGCCCCCGCCAACCCGACGCTGCCTGCCGGAACCTGCAGCCGCGGCTCCTCCTTGCGCGGCGTCGCTAGCGCCGGCATGAGTCCGCCGAGGTACGGAAAGCCGGGGAGAAAGCCAATCATGTGTACTTGGTACGTCTCCCGCAAATGAAGGTCAATCACCGCTTCCTCCGTCAAGCCGTGGTACGTTGCCACCCACGGCAGGTCGAGCCCGCACTCGCCACAGTAACATACCGGTATGTCCACGACGCGCTCTGTCGCTGGCGCAACGTCTTCCGCCAGCGACGCCAATCTCTGCAGATGCTCTGCGACGGACGGGAGAGTCAACTGCAGCGGATCGTAGATAACCGTAATGGAGCAAAACGCGGGTACGCACTCGACAATGCCTGGAACGGGATGGCGCTCAATCCGGTCGGCCATCCGCTGAACCTGCTGATAGACCGCTTCGTCAATCGCGTTGCCAAACGTCATAACCACAGCCGAATCGCCGAGTGGCGAGAGCTTCCATTCACCGACCATGTGAGTGTTCCTCCGAAGTGTGCCGCGCTTGGTTCGTCGCGGTGCCAACCGCGCTCTCTTTCCACTGTATCGAATGTCGCGCAATTCGAAAAGAAGGCGACGCAGGTCAGATTGCGTCGTCTTGCCGCGGCGAAGTGCGAAGGATGTAGAAACATTTTGCTGGCAGCGCCCGACCGTTTGACAATCTTCGCCGCGCCGTTTCGCTATGCTGATCCATGTAGTTCAACTGGGCAGGTGAGCGACGTGTCTACAAGTATTCCGAGATTGTCCAAACGACAGCGGGCCATCACTGCGCTCATGGTGGTCTTAGTATTTGCGGTCGGGTTGCAAGCTGCAAACCTCGCATCCGTCCTGTCTGGCCATAAGGCGCTGAGTGGAGCGTCCCGTGGTGCGAGTTCGTCCGACTTGGCAACCGCCACTGAGACTGCAGGAGCGAACGCAGCAGCTTCTGCGAGCGTCCAGAGCAGCGGAATCGGCAACCCATCCGGTGCCCTGGACGCACCTCTCCCCAATGGACCTGCACCGCTGTACTGGACCGACGGGGGCGAGACGTACCGGGCCGTCCATTTCCTCGCCAAGTGGAACAAAGATTCACACAAGTGGGAGCAGATCTCCCCCGACCTGACGCAAGCCTATAATCCCGCAGCGGACGGCTACGGCATCGACGGCATTACTGCCGTCGCTCGGTCCGACTCAGCCTGGTATGTAGGAACGCTTGCCGGAAGTGTGGCCGTCAAAACGGGCGAAGAGTGGCAAGACAAGTCTTTCGGACTGCCGCCCCGAACCGTCACAGCCATCGCCATCTGTCCGGATGTGCAGGACGGAACCATGGCTGCGGTCGGTTTTGACGGCTACGGCACCGCGACTCCTGATCTCCCCGGCCACGTCTACGTCACGTTTGACGCAGGCGACCACTGGATGGACATAACGGGTGACTTGCCGGATGCCCCGGTGCAGTCCCTGCACTTTGTCCGACAGCGCGGTCGTACACAACTCCTCGTACAGATGGCAGGCAAATGGTACGCCATGAGCCTGACCAAAGGACACTGGGACCTGTGGCACGCCTAGTCCGGACGACGCAGGTCCTTCCCCTTCCGAGCCCTGCATCCCCGCTTTGTATCGCCCCACTGCACCATCTATAATGGGCGTGTACGGCCTGTCGCCGGAAATACGGACAAGATGGGAAGTGTTGGCGATACTCACCCAATTTTCTCGTACGGAACTTGTATTCGGAAAAGAAGGCATCGAACGCCTCAAATCAAAGACCGTCGCGGTACTCGGCGCTGGCGGGGTCGGCTCGTTCGCCATGGAAGCCCTCGCCAGAACCGGTATTGGTCGACTGATTCTCATTGACAAGGATGTCGTGGACGTCACCAATATCAACCGGCAGATTCCCGCGCTGCATTCAACCATTGGGCGGCCGAAAGTGGAGGTCATGAAGGAGCGGATTAAGGAAATCAATCCGGAGTGCGAGGTTGAGGCCCTGCAGATTTTCTTTCTCGAGGATACGAAGGAACAGCTCTTTCAGTATCCGCTCGATTACGTCGTGGACGCGATTGACATCGTGACCGCCAAAATCTTGCTCATCAAGGAATGTGTCCAGCGCAACATCCCGATTGTCTCCAGCATGGGCGCCGCCAACAAACTCGACCCGACGCGATTCCGCGTGGTCGACCTCTCCGAGACGCGCATTGACCCGATTGCAAAAGTCCTGCGTCGGGAGTTGAAAAAGTACGGGATCACGAAGGGAGTCAAAACGGTCTGTTCAACGGAGCGTCCGCGCGTGCCGAGAGAGGACGTGCGCCGAGAAATCGTCTCACCCGAAGTCGAAGCCACGTCTCCGGTACGCAAGGCGAAGATGCCTCCGGCGAGCACCGCGTACGTGCCTTCTGTGGCCGGGCTCATCCTGGCAAGCGTCGTCATCCACGACTTGACCGGCGTTTATCCCGAAGACTGACAAACGCCGGATCAGAGCGCGCGGCGCGCTGGCTGTACGGCCATACCAGCGCGCCGGCTCGCGACAAGGTTCACTTTGGGAGGACGAGCGACACCGCACGCTGACTGGCGACAAAGTGGTCCCGCAAGCGCGCTTGCGCATCCTCGAGTGTGAGCTGCTCCAGGATCTCTACGGTGGCAAACATGTCGGCTCCTCGGAGCATGTAACTGACGAAGCTTCGGGCAACCGAACCAGGACTGTCGAGCGTGCTGATGAAGCGGCCAATCGCCTTCTTGCGACTGCGCTCGAACTCTTCCGCAGACAAGCCCTTGACCTTCACATCGTCCAACAACGCCTCGACTTCGGAGACCAGTTGATCCGGGTTTGTGGTGTTGCCTCCCACTACCGAGTACCCGTAGCCTGGCGCGCATTCGTACTCCCACGAGAAGTTCTGGTCAATCAAACCAAGGTCAATCATCCGGTGGAAAAACGTGCTGCTCCGGCCGAACAAGGCGTCCAGCAAAACGCCAGTCAGCATCTCCTGTTTCAGAAGATCTGCGCCGGACAATCCGGTTGTCTTGTCCTTCCATCCAATCAGACAACGCGGCTGGCTGACTCCGAGGTGAGCCACCCGCTTGGCTTCCGCCACTTCCGCCGGCTCCTCCGGAAAAATTCGCTGAACTTCCGGTCTCGGGGGGAACTTCTTGCTCTGCTGATTCTCCTGTATCACCTGCAACATCGCCTCGACGTCGAACCCTCCCACGGCGAAGAACACCATGTTGGACGGGTGATAAAACGTGCGATGGCAGAGGTACAAGGTTTCCGGGTCAATGTCGGCAATTGACTCGACCGTCCCGGCAATCGGGATCTGAACCGGATGCTGCTTGTACAACGCCCGCAGCAGGTTGAAAAAGACCTGCCAGTCCGGGTTGTCGTCGTACATTCGAATTTCCTGTCCAATAATCCCCTTTTCTTTCTCGACACTCTCCTTGGAGAAGTACGGTTCCTGGACAAAATCCAACAAAATCCTGGTGTTTTCGTGGACGGTGTCTGTACAGGAGAACAGGTAAGTCGTCTGGTCGAACGTGGTAAACGCGTTTGCCGAAGCGCCGTGCTTTGCAAACTCCGGGAAGACATCCCCCTGTTCCTTCTCAAACATCTTGTGCTCCAGAAAATGTGCCAATCCATCCGGCACGGTGACGACTTCTCCGTCGACCCGGAACGTCCGGTCGATGGAGCCGTATTGCGTTGTAAACGTGGCAAACGTCTGCCGAAATCCGGGTTTTGGCAACAAATACACCGCGAGGCCGTTTGGCAGGCGTTCATGATACACTGTCTGGCCGAGTCGCTCGTAGGTCGTCTTACGCACCAGGTTTCCCCTCCTCTGTGGTCAGGAAGTAAACCGTGTCGAGCTGGAGGTGGTTGGCTGCCCGAACGGCCTCCTCTTTGGTCACGGCGGCAATGCGGTCGAGCATGTCTTCGACATCCCTTTGCAGCCCGGCCAGTACGCTGCTGAAGTGGATTTCTGCCATGGACAACGGCTGGTCCAGCACCTGGAGATACTGGTTGCGGAGTCCGTGCTTCGTGTACTCCAGTTCCTCTTCCGTGATTTCCCCTTTTTTCAACGCCTCTACCTGCTGGAGAATAATCTCCTCGGCTTTCTCGCAGTTTACAACTTCAATCCCCGTCTGTACTGCGACAATTCCCGTCAGGCCATCCAGTCGGCTCGACGCGTAGTACGCCAAACTTCTGCGTTCGCGCACATTCATGAACAGTTTTGAGTGCGGAAATCCACCCAGAATCCCGTTGGCGACGAGCAATGGCAGGTAGTCCGGATCTCCGTAGGAGATGCCTGTCCGAAAGCCCAGATTGAGTTTCCCTTGTTGCACGGGCTGTCGGTCCACTACCCTGCGGACATCCCGGGTTTGGGTCTCCAGAGCGCGCACGACACTCGCCTTCGTCCGGTGACCCGTGCCCAGTCGGCGCAGCAGGTTCTCCATTATTTGCTGGCCCAGGGACTCTGGATCTGCCACGTTGCCAACCACGTATACGTGGACGTCCGCCGTGCTCAAGACCTGTTGATGAACAGACCACAGGCGTTGTCCGTCGATACCTGCGAGATCCTCCATGTAACCCAAGCGCGGCAGCCCTTCCGGAGTACCCTTGCAGACCTCTTCCAGGCAGCGCTCCATTGCGTACGAGATCTTGTCGTCATAGACGCTCTGTATGCGTTTTTGGTGCAGGTTTTTGGCGCGCTCCACATTCTCCGCCACGAATCCGTAATCGCCAAGCAGCGGATCGGCAATCAACTCGTACATCAGGTCTTGCACTCGTTCAAACACTTCGCTCGCGCCGTCTACCGTCCCTTCCTCTGGAACACTGGCCTGGACTTCCAACACGTGGCGGTCACCGCGTTTATTGATGAATGTGCGGACGACCGCGCCGAACAAGTCGTCAGCGTAGCGCGCAATGTCCAGCGCAGAAGGATGGGCGGACGTTCCCTCCATCCAGAGGTACGGAAGAATGGCACTTTCGGTGACGTGGTCGCGGGCGAGTGGTAGTGCCAATTTGACACCCACGTGCCGAGTCCGAAACTTCGACGTCGGGAGGATGTGTACAGAAAAGCGTCCGTGCGAGGATGTCACAAATTTGGTCACGCAAGGCACCCCTATCTCCACACGTCAGGACAGTAGCCCAATGTGCAGGCATGTATCACAGAGAAAAGAGGCCGCACGCCTCTTTCTCAACTGCTTTCAGTATGAACGAATCAGAAATGGATTATCAACCAGCGCTGCCCATTGGGACGGCGCACGGGACGATGCTCAGACGTTGTGTGACCCGCGGCGCATCAAGGTCCGTGCGGCTGCCTGCGCCATGTCGAAATCGAGTTTGGTAATGACTTGCGCGTCGCGGATCCACCGTTGCACCTCGCTGTTGATGCGAGGAGCCACGTACTTTGGTGCACCGTGACGCGCAATGAGTTCGCGTTTTGTCGTTTGATGGCGGGCCATACAGTGAACGTTCGTGAGAGCTTCCATCAATTCACCGCACACCGGGCACTGAAACAATCGGATCCCTTCCTTCCCTTTTTTTGCATTCATATGGGCGGAAGGCGA
>CAZYAH010000087.1:0-7889 GCA_964645595.1 uncultured Alicyclobacillaceae bacterium
GTCTTGTCGGCATCCTTCCGTGCAAGCGCCGCCTGCTCATCCGCTTCCCACTGCAATACGTTGGCGACAAATGCGATGCTCTTCCCGTTTGGACTCCACCGAAACGACTGAACGTCCGTGTGCATCCCAGTGACAGCCACAGCTTCTCCGCCGCCAGCCGGCATCACGTACAGCTGCTGGTGTTCGCCGCTGCGGTTGGACAGAAACGCCAGCCATTTCCCGTCTGGAGACCAGGCCGGCGCCGACTCGGACTGTCCGCTGGTAGTATACTGAACTGCCTCTCCACTGGCCGTGTGCACTTTCCAGATGTGCGAGTAGTACTTGTTGTCGTCCGGATTCATGTGCGTCACAACTGCCGCGACCACGTGATCCGTCGGGTGCTGCGCAATGTCGCCAAGCAACGAGATCTTGAAAATGTCTTCCGCTGTCAGCTTCCGTTTCCCCACGCCTATCCCACCTCTTCACCGGAACTCGATTCTGGCCGACGAGCGAACCAGTCTGCCTATTCCCCGGTCCCTACATACGTATGACAGACTTGTCCGGCCTAGTCGATCCGCTGCCCTGGTCCATACCCGTTCTCCCGAAACCACGCTTCTGCCCGAGCCCACGACGCAAGGTCTGCTTCGCCCGAGTCCGAAGCCGCAGGATCTGTCAGCAGCGAGATCGTCAGCTCGCGAATCCACTGCTGAAGTACCTCCGTTAACGAGGACACCGCGGCTGCCTGAATTGGTTCGGCCAAGTGAGCGACCGCTTTTCGCACTTGCTCCATGGCGATGGGTTCGGCTGCGGCCTGCATGGCCTGCTGCCCGCCTCCCTCGAAAAACTGCTTGGCAGAGCCGAAGTGGCGAAGTACCGGACGAAACACCTGTCCATCGATATTCACGCGCTCCGGCAGATCCGCCACCGCTGTCGATGTCTCCGGCGCCCGCGGGACCTGGATGTGGAACAAACCGCGCTCGGCCAGCATGTGGCCCCACTCCTGCCGAATGGACTCGATCGTCGCGCGAACCTGGTGCTTGGCTCGCAGCGCAAAGGTGCGCATTTCTGCTTCGACATTGCGGCCGAGCACATCCGCGAGTTCTGCAGCCGCGTCCCGAAGCTGCTGGGTATCCTGCGACGGCACGCGAAACCGCCCAGGGTGAAAACACTCCTTGAACCACTGAGGAAAGCGATGGCGGGCTCGCTCGCTGATGTGAAAGAGAAGTTCCTCCCACTCTCCGTGCAGATTTTTCAGCCACGGCTCCGTCCCGTTCTGCAGCCCCTTCGCGACCGCCTCCAACGCGTTCGCAAACTCGGCGGCCTGGCGCTGTTTCTCCGCCTTCGCCGCTGCGTCCTGTTCTGCTTGCAGCCGGCGAAGTTCCGCGCCTCGCGCAACATCCTCGGCAATCGTGGTCAAACGCCGATTGACTGCGTCGGAAGCCAGTTCCAGCGCCTGGTCTTCCAGGAATGAGAGAAGGTCGGCCGCGAGCGTTGGCACGCCGGTCTCGGCCAGGATGTCCGCAAGGTTTAACGGTTGGTCCTCCGAAATCCCCAGCTTCGTGCGAAGCATCGCTGCAAACCGCGGGTCTTCCGGGTGGCTGCGGGCCGCCTCCGCAGCGAACGCCAACTGGCTGGAGACCTCGTAGACGCGAGGCTCCCGAATCCCAGCCTGGCGCAGCTCGGCGAGGACGCGCTGGCGCACCGCCTGTCGCTCTTCTTCGGTCTCCGCGAGATCCACGGCGTTGATTGCGACAAACAGCTTGTTCGTCCCGACGATGTCCTGCACGTCGGCCAGTTGCCGCAAGAACTCGCGGTCGGCCCGCGAAAACGCGTGTGTATAGTAGAGAACAAACAGGATTGCGTCCGCATTCTGCATGTATTGGAACGCTACGTCCGTGTGCCGCCGATGAATCGAGTCCACGCCCGGCGTGTCAACGAGGACCATTCCGGTCGACCGCAGCCGCTCGGAAGGAACAAACAGGTCCACCCGGTGCACGAAACATGCGTAGCGCTCCTCTGCAGTAAACATCTTGAGCGCATCGGCTCCGACATCCCATGCAGTCTCCAGGCGGTCCTTCATTTCCGTCCAGCCGGCGGCAACCGCCTTGAGGAACGCGACAAAGCGGCGATGAGAAGGCGTAAAGTCGGTCGGTTTGAGCGCCGCTGCGCGCTCCACCAGGTCCTCGAGATGTCCCGCTTCTGGAAGATGCAGCGCTCTCCACGCCTGCCGGACGTCCGCTTCGAGCTGGTCTTTTGTCTTCGCCGTTACCCGAGCTGCTGGAGCCTCGCGGTCGGCGCCGTACACGTGTGTGATGGCTGCTGTCGTCGGGTTGGGCGAAACGACGAGCGCAGGCTGACCCAGGATAGCGTTAATGAGCGACGACTTTCCTGCCGAAAACGCGCCAAACACCGCGACCAACCGCTGTTTTGATAACAGTTGTTTTCGCAGCTCAACGAGCGACTCCTGCCATCGGCTCTGTCCAGCAAGAGGAGCTAGAATGGCTGCTGCTTCATCCACTCTTTGGACCAATTCTTCGATTGCATTTGCGCCTGCCACTTCGCTCACCGCCCTTCCGCAGCTTCTGAAAACGCTTCAAGAACAGGTTGCAAAAGGTCCTCCACCATTTGTCTCCGCCCTGCGCGCAGATTCAACCACGCGGAGAGGGTTTGAAGTTCAGATGATATCGCGTCGCGTTCCGCGAAGACCTCCTCGTTGGCCGCTCTGCGCAACGCTTTCTCCGCTTGGAACCACTGTTCCAGAATTCCACGAATGCGCGCCATCACCTGCCCCTTGACGCTGGCGACCACGTCCTTGACGTATTGGTACGGGTACTGGTCTGACAGAATCGCACCCTGGTGAACCAGACTGCGGCACAGGTCAGCGGTCACCGATACGGAGACGTTGTCAATCTGCTCGCGCCACTCCGGCCTTGCCCACTCTGTCTTGTCCAGCCATTCGCGAAGTTTGCCATGGACTGGCCACACCATAAACTTCTCCGCTCGGCTCTGCAGTTCCCCCGCAAACGCGTGCAAGCGCCGCTCCTGTTCCGCCGCGGTCTTCTGTTTCGCGCCAATCCACCCAACTTTGAACCCGGGTCGGAGGCTTTCCACGTACATCCGCCCCAACTCCGTGGTTTCGTACGGAGAGATCTGCGCCAGCTCGACCGTGCGTCGGAGGTCTTCCTCCAAACGCTGCGCTTCCGCCTGAATGCGGTCGTCCTCTGCAGCGAGCTGGGCAAGAAGCGCGTCCAGTCTGGCCTTTCTCTCGTCACGCCAGGCGGCCGCTTCGGCTTCGTCAAACGGAACGAAGCCAATCTGCTCAATCAACTGACTTTCTGTCGCTTCCAATTCCCCTTGGTAGCGTTCGGAGACGAAGCGCTGGACAATGTCTGTCAGGTTCGCGAGTGCGCTCTGCTCTGCAATTCGTTCGCCGTCCGCAGCCAGCCTTTCCAGCCACTTGCGGAAGTCGACGAACATGCTGTGCGGCGAACTCTTGGTCGAAGTGTAAAAGATTTCTTCGTATTCGATGCCGTAGTCGGAAAACGCCCGTTCCACCCGCTCTTTGAACTCGTCAAACGGCAACTCCCAGTCGACGTGCTTGTCCACCTGGTTTACGACCAGACACAGCCGCTTGCCCCGGTCCAGCAAATACCGGGCCAGCGCCATGTTCTCCTCGGATTCCACGTGCTGGTAGTCCATCACGAGCACGACCAGGTCTGCTTTGTGCAGCGCAGCCTCCATCGCAGCCTGATGCGCTTCATCCGTCGAGTCCACACCCGGAGTATCCAGCAATATGACCGATCCAGCCGTTGTCTCAAGGCGCACCGCCGCAACTTCCGCCGTCGTCGGCACCGCGCCCGTGGCCAGCTCTGCCGAGCTGACAAGCGCGTTGATCAAGCTGGATTTCCCGGCGGAAAACAGTCCGCAAAACGCCACGTGCACATCTGCAAATCCTGTTTCCATGCGTTGCAATATATCATCAACCTGGGCTGCAAACCGGTCAGCGGTGAACCGCTCCATGGTGCGTTTGAGCTCCAAGACCGGCTTGGCCCATTCGTTTACACGTCTTGTCAGAGTCATGTTGCAAACGTCCTCCAAGTCTGTCGCCGTTAGTCGTTCGCTATCCCACATTCAATGAAATAAAGAAATAAACTGCGAACATTTCTAAGTTATCACATGAGTTTTCCGCTGGCTACGTTCCGAGCATGGTACAATATCCCCAGTAGCCACAGTCCCGCCTGGCGCTGTGGTGTTTCGCCTGGTACATATCCATCCCTTACGTCTGAGGGACGTCTATCCACCCATTGCTTCAAGGAGGAATCCATATTGTCTGAAACCCCACTGGCCTACATTGAAGACCTGCTGGTCAGGCTGTTGAACACGCCGAGCCCGACAGGCGACACGGAGGCCGCAATCCTGTTGCTCGAATCGGAACTGGAAAAACTCGGCTTGCCGTCGCGTCGAAATCATAAAGGCGGGCTGCTCATCCGCCTTGCAGGAACCGACTCGAGCCGCCAGCGCTTCATTACGGCGCACGTCGACACACTGGGGGGAATGGTCAAGGAAATCCTCCCGACGGGGCGGCTGCGCCTCACCAAGATTGGCGGTTACGCCTGGAACACCGTCGAAGGTGAGTACTGCGCTGTCCGTACCGAGCGGGGAGACATCATCACGGGAACAGTGATCTTGCACAACACGTCGGTCCACGTGAACCCGGATGTGGCCACTGCCGAGCGCAAAGACGACAACATTGAAGTGGTGCTCGATGCGAAGGTGACGAGCCGCGAGGACGTAGAGAAGCTCGGAATCTCCGTAGGTGATTTTGTGTACTGGGATCCGCGCGTGCAGATTACGCCCACCGGCTACATCAAAAGCCGCCACCTCGACGACAAGGCCAGCGTGGCCGTCGTCTTTGGACTCATCAAGTCCATCTGTGAAGCGGGCATCACCCTGCCGCACACGCTGAACATTCTCATCAGCAACAACGAGGAAATTGGCTATGGAGGCAATTCCAACATCCCTCCCGAAACCGTGGAATACCTCGCGGTCGACATGGGTGCCATTGGCGACGGACAAGCCACCGACGAACACTGCGTCTCCATTTGCGCGAAGGACAGCTCGGGGCCATACCACCTCGGACTGCGCCGCCGCCTGGTTGAACTGTGCCGGCAGAACAACATTCGCTATGCAGTCGACATTTACCCGAGGTACAGCTCGGACGCGAGCGCGGCCATCCTGTCCGGCGCGGATATAGTGCACGGCCTGATTGGCCCGGGTGTGGCCAATTCTCACGCCTATGAGCGGACACACCGCGACGCGCTCACAGCGACGCACCAACTCTTGTTGGCGTACGTCCAGTCGCCTCTATTGTGAGAGGCGTATGCCGCAGGCCCGACGAGGTTCAGAGTTGCGAGACTGTTCACCCTCCATCTCCACGGCTGCCCTGTGCCTTCGCCACAGCGCGTACGCTCTGCGACACATATTCTGAGGTATAGCACATGCGGTCAAGGTGGAGGTGAGTCTGGTGCAGGTCAACACGCTGATTCGGTTGGGAGCCCTCGCCTTTAACGTGGCACAGGATCAAAAAGTGCAAGAACTGTTCACGATGATTCACAAAGGGGCAAAGCGGCGGGGCATCATCGGCCCCGTGCCAAATCTGCCGGCGCCGCCGCAGGCGCAGAAAGTCAGTGCGCCAGCAGTGAGCCCGGTGGCTTCAGCGCACCCAATCCCGTTCGCGCCGGCGGCCAGTCCGGTCAGCAAGCATCCACCCGGTCAAGATCTGGGCAAGTACATCAACGGCGAGAACGCCAAAAAGGTCCTTGGGTGGGCTGGGCAAATCGCTAATTTGCTTGTCAAAGAATAGCGTGCGCGGGGAGCGCTCGTACGTGCGAAGTATGAGCCCTCCCCTGCAAACCTCATACTACATGGGGAACGTGTTGCGGCACGGTCGGGCGCGCGACGACAGCAAGCCTGTGCCGGGTCTTGCGGAATAGACATGCCGCGAACACGTGTACAGCACCATTTTGGAGGTGTGACTCTCCTGCACTCGACGCACGCGCCAAGGACGGCGCCGCAGTTCCTGTACCGGTTGTTTCGCCACGTCCTTCCCATCGCACGCAGGGAAATTGCGCACTGGACCGAACGCGCCGCCGTCATTCCAGATCCGGTATTGCAGACCCAGGCGCTCGCCAGCTTGCAGCACAAGCGATTTCACGCGGACGGCGGTTGCGTGTACGCCGCGGTCAACCTGCCCTACGCGGAACCTCTGGTTCGGCTGATTGTCGCGTTGCAAACCATTAGCGACTACCTGGACAACCTGTGCGACCGGTGTGGTACATACGACGAACAGGATTTTGTTCACTTGCATTGCGCTATGCGCGACGCAGTTCGCCCAAACAACCGCGTGCAAGACTACTACGCCCTGCGCGGATGTCTCGACGACGGGGGTTATCTGGCAGAGCTCGTCACAACGTGCCAATCGGTCCTTCGGAGCTTGCCTGGGTACCCAGCCGCACAAAGCTACGTCGAGTGGATGGTGGAGCGGTACTGCGAGCTGCAGGCCATCAAGCACATCCAGCCAAGCGACCGCAGACCTCGCCTCATCCGCTGGTGGGAAGGCTACCAGCAGCAATTTCCCGGGATTGAATGGTGGGAATTTGCAGCCGCGACCGGATCGACCCTCGGCATGTTCGCTTTGTTTCTGGCAGCGACGGAGCCGCTCGAAGATTCGGCGGCACAGTCCGTGTTCGAGCTGTATTTTCCGTGGGTCTGCGGACTACACATCCTGCTCGATTACCTGATTGACCTGGAGGAGGACCGCTCCGAGGGGGATTTCAACTTCGTGGCGTGTTACCCCGACTCGCAGACCGCGCGGCGGCGGATCCGCTGGTTTGCAGAACGCAGCCGCTTGCAAACTGGACAGGCTGCCGACGGACTGCGGATTCACCGCGACGTGGTCCACGGCCTGCTCGGGATGTACTTGTCCGACGCCAAGGTGAACCGGCAACGCGATGTCCGGCCGCATCGGCGCCTCGTCTGGCAGTTTGGCCCCACAGCATGGATGTACTACTGCGCCTGTGTGCTGTACCGGACCATCCGCTGACCGAGAGAAAGGAGGAACTCTGTGCCTGTCGTCCTCATGCCGCTGATTGTCATTCACGTATCGGCCGTGCTGGCGAAGCTGGGAATATTTTTTGTGATCCCGCGGCTGAACAGCGTGGAGCAGGTGCGCCACTTTGTCGAGCGCTACCGCCCCGTAGAAAAGGCTGCAGACTGGATTCTCTGGCTCACCGGCGCCGGCCTGGTGGCATTCTCAAGTTGGCACATTCTCCTGCAGACGTGGATGCTCGTATCGATTGGGCTCTACTTGATAGTCTTTCTCGCCGTCCGCTTTGCGCTGACTCGGGAACTCGAGAAGATTGCCGAGTCGAAAAAGCTGTACGCCCGCGACGAGCTGAAAAAGCTGCGGACGAACAACTGGTGCGTAGGCATCCTGGCCGTCGCCCTGCTTGGAATCATTGCGTATCTGATGATGACTCAGCCTTGAATGAATAAACCGGACTCGTACTCTAACCTCGGCGCCAGCGCTCGACCCACACGGAGACCGACTCAAACGTACCGGGAATTGGCGCCGACGGTTTTTCGACTTCTACGGATACCCCTTCCAGCAGTTGGAACTTCTCGAGCAATTGCTTGGCGATGGTCTCCGCCAGCGTTTCCAACAAATTTTTGGGTTGCCCTTCCACGATTTGTTTCACCTGCTGGTAGACTTCTGCGTAGTTCACCGTGTCTCTCACATCGTCCGTCGCCGCCGCCCGGCTGACGTCCAGGTACAGCCGAAGATGGACAACAAACCGTTGGCCAAGTACCCGTTCTTCGCTGAGTACGCCGTGATATCCATAGCACGAAAT
>CAZYAH010000088.1:0-7841 GCA_964645595.1 uncultured Alicyclobacillaceae bacterium
GCCAGGATCAGGCACGGGCAACCGTCGGAGCGAGCGGGAACGACCCTTCGGCGAGCGCGCTGGAAGACGTGCGCAGGCAGATTGCGGACGTGAAAAAAATGCTGGAATCGTCAGTCCTCACGCCAACTATTCGGCCTCCTTTGATTCAGCAGTTGTTGCGCCAGGGAGTTGCGGAAGATTGCGTCGTGCGCATCATGGAACATTTTCCTGGTTTGTCGCCTGCGGGGGCAGGCAGCGATGGGGAAGGAGCTTCTGCGCAGTCGGGACAACGCGACTTGTTCATCGGGGCGGTGCGCCGCGACCTCGCGAATTTGACGCAAGCGCAGCCCATTGACCCGAGTTCTCGGATTGTCGCCATGGTTGGGCCGACCGGGGTCGGCAAGACGACGACGATTGCCAAACTGGCTGCCTTGGAGGTCATCGCTGGCAAGCGGAAAGTGGGGCTGCTCACCATGGACACGTTTCGCATCGCAGCCGTCGACCAACTCCGTACGTATGCAAACATATTAAACGTTCCGCTGGAAGTGGCGTATCAGCCAGAAGACTTGCCCGCGGCTCTGGAGCGTCTGTCAGATCGGGACCTGATTTTCATCGATACCGCGGGTCGCAATTTTCGGATGGACATCCACGTTGAAGAACTGCGGAACGCACTGGGGCGCATACCGGTGGACGAAACGTATCTTGTTTTGTCGGTGACGAGTAAACCGGAAGATTTGGATTCCCTCGCCTCGGCGTTTTCGCAGCTTCCCGTTGACAAGTTCTTGTTTACCAAACTGGACGAAACCACGACCTACGGGGCCATTCTGAACCTGTTGTACTCGTATCGGAAGCCGTTGTCCTACCTGACGACGGGGCAAAACGTTCCCAACGATATCGAAGTGGCTTCGGTGGACAAGGTCTTGCGTCTTATCCTCGGGGGGGCTGCCTGATGGGAGATCAAGCGGAAAGTCTGCGCCGGTTGATGACGCAGCAGCGCGAGTCCGCGGAACAGGAGCATCGCGTCATCGCAGTTGCCAGCGGCAAGGGTGGAGTCGGCAAGTCGAACTTCTGCGTCAACTTTGGGCTGGCGCTGCAGATGGCTGGGCATCGTCCAATTGTGATTGACGCAGATGTCGGGTTTGCGGATGTCGAAGTTTTGCTCGGGATTCGTCCGCGCAGAACCATCGTGGACGTTCTCGATGGCCTCAGCATTTGGGATGCCTTGGAGTACGATGCCTCCGGATTGCCGTTCCTGTCGGCAGGCAACGGGCTGATGGCTGACCAGGATCTGACAGCGCAACAAATGAATCGCCTTCTGCAGGAGCTGCAGTCGCTGCATAACAAGTTTGACATCGTCCTGTTGGACAGTGGCGCCGGAATGGGGCAAAGTCTCAGCCGCATGTTGTCCGCTGTGGATGACCTCATCCTGGTGACAACACCGGAGCCCACAGCCATTGCCGATTGCTATGCGCTGTTGAAGATGTTGGTGGTGCGGGGTGAACTACCGGAAACGCGGCTTGTCATTAATCGCGCGCCGAACTTTACCGAAGCCAGACTGACAGCGGACAAGCTGAAAATGGTCGCTGACCGTTTCCTGGACGTTAAACTCAATGTCCTCGGCTACGTTTTGGAAGACGATGCGGTGGCGAACGCGGTGATGCGGCAGGAAGCTTTGCTCACGGCGTATCCGACCAGTCCTGCAGCCCGCTGTTTTCACCAGTTGGTACGCAACTATTTGCAGGTGAGTACCCCGCGTCCGAAGCGGGGCATTGCCGGGTTCCTCGAGCGGTTCTTCAGACGGCGCGCTGGAGGTGAGCTCGATTCCAGCCATTCAGCGTGATTCTCCGGAAGTGAGCGTGCTTGTTGTCATCGGGACATCGACCGGAGGTCCCACGGCGTTGGCGCGCGTGTTCGAAAAGCTGCCTGTGTTGGAGCGGGCGTGCATCTGCATTGTACAGCACATGCCGCCGGGTTTTACAGCGAACCTGGCGAAGCGACTCTCCCAGATCTCCCAGTGGGAGGTACGGGAGGCGGTAGACGGGGACGAGATTCTGCCGCGACGCGCATACATCGCTCCCGGAGGATTTCAGACAGCAGTGCAGAACGTCTCCGGGCGGCTGCAGCTGTCTGTGTTGCCGACCGGCCCAGTCAACGGGCACCAGCCATCGGTGGACGTCCTGTTTCACTCCGCAGCCGAAAACTTCTCGGGGGCGATTATCGGAGTGCTGCTCACGGGGATGGGCAAAGATGGAGCGGCTGGGCTGCGAGCCATCCGGGAACGCAGTGGCCACACCATCGCCGAGGCAGAGAGTACTTGCGTCGTGTTTGGTATGCCTCGCGCTGCCATCGCCTTGAACGCGGTGAAACAGGTCGTGCCGATTGACGGAATCCACACTGCGATTGTGGAGTCCTATGAGGAGTTCATGAAACGGCGCCGGATGTTGGCGGGCAGATAGCTCCTGCCCCTTGTATGTTAACGACGCAAACGTCAGGCGCAGAGGGGAAGGAAGGGTGTTCGTGGAGAACGGACAATATCTGCAAGCGTTTCTCGATGAATCGTTCGAGAACGTTCAAATCTTGAATACCATTTGCCTCAAGATTGAACAGACCAGTCCCGTCGATGAGGACTTTGCCGCCATGTTCCGCGCTGCGCACACGTTGAAAGGGATGTGCGCCACCATGGGATTCTCGCACATGGCAAACCTGACGCACAAGCTGGAAGATGCGCTCGGGTTCTGGCGACAACATCCTCACAGGCTCACCGGGGAGGCAATCGATCTCATCTTCGGAGCCATCGACGCCTTGGAGCAGGACTTGGAAATGGTGCGCGACGGCAGTGCAGACACCCCTGCGCACGACGAGTTGGTTGCGCGGTTGGCTGCCGCGGTAGCCGCACCGGACGGCGCAGGTTCGGGAGAAGTCGCTGCGGCCCTTGCGCCTGCAGCGGATCGGACGGCGCTGAACGTGGACGAGACCGTGCAAGCGGCCGTGGAACAGTGTCTGCAGATGGGACTCGCCGTGGGTGTAATCACAGTCCATCTTGACGAACGCTGTCAGATGAAGGGGCCGCGCGCGATTATGGTCACTCGCGTGCTGGAGAACCACGGTCACTGCCTTGCCTGTTCACCGCCCGCGGAGGCGTTGGAGTCAGGGACGTTTTCCGAAAACACGCTCGCGTTCCTGGTTGCGCTGGAATCCGATGTGGACGGGTGCGTTGAGCGGATTCGGAACATTTCGGAGATCCACTCGGTGGCCTTCACGCCTTACGACGAATGGATGCGGCGCGCGAGCGAACAAACATCTACGGTGACCGCAAAGGCGAGTTCGGCGACCACAAGTCCTTCGACCCACGGGAATGCGGAGAAGGGGCATGGGTCGGCGCGCTCGGAACGGATCGAAAGGGTCGAACGGACCATCCGCGTACCGGTCGAACGGCTCGATGTCCTGATGAACCACCTGAGCGAACTTGTCATCGATAAGACAAGGCTGGCTGCCCTGGCTCAGCAAGTGGGAAATCCGGAAATCCGGGAGCTGGCAAACCACTTGTCGCGCATTGCCAGTGACCTGCAGACAGCTGTGATGTCCTTGCGGATGGTCCCTGTCGAAACGCTGTTTCAGCGGTTCCCAAGGATGGTTCGCGACTTGGCCAAGACGCTCAACAAGGGCATCCGTCTGGAGATGAGCGGGGTGGAGACGGAGCTTGACCGCACGGTCGTCGACGAGATGGGCGAGGTCTTGGTGCATCTCATTCGAAATTCCGCGGACCACGGGCTGGAATCGCCGGAGGAGCGGATTTCCAGGGGGAAACCGGCGGAGGGCACAATCTCTCTGCGCGCCTACTCTTCTGGTCAGAACGTCTTCCTGGAAGTCGCCGATGACGGCGCTGGAATCAATGTGGAAAAGGTCCTGCGGCGCGCCGTGGAGCGCGGCCTGATTTCGGACGCGCAGGCGGCCAAGCTGACCACCCAACAGGTGTACAATTTGTTGTTTGAGTCCGGTTTCAGTACGGCAGACAAGGTATCGGACATTTCCGGACGCGGCGTCGGCCTGGATGCGGTACGAGACAAAGTGGAGTCGTTGGGCGGCCGCATTGACATTGAATCGGAACCGGGTCGAGGAACCGTGTTCCGCATTCAGCTGCCGCTAACGCTGTCGATTCTGCACTCGTTGCTGTTCACGGTTGATGGTGACACGTTTGCCGTTCCGCTGGCGAGTGTTGAAGAGGTGGTTCACGCAACCGACGCGACGTTGAAAAATGTCCACGGAAAAGTTGTCCTCAACTACGGCGACAAGATCATACCGCTCTTGGATTTGGGCGAATGGTTTTTCGGCCGGCCAAGCGCGGTAGAAAGGCCGTGGAAAGTGGTGGTCTGCAAGGAGGGCTCACGGCGAATAGGCTTGGTTGTCGACCGGTTTGTCGGGCAACAGGAAGTGGTACATAAATCGTTGGGCAGCTACCTAAAAGATGTGCCGTGGTTCGCTGGAGCGACCATTCTCGGCGACGGCAAAATTGCATTGATTGTCGATGTGCACGCATTGATGCGGAAACTCCTGGAGTCTTAACAGACTGGACAGAAGGAAGTGGGTCTCAACATGGCATACCAACAATACGTGGTTTTTGGATTGGGAAGCGAGAAGTACGGTGTTCCGGTCGACCAGATTGAATCCATTGAACGGCTGTTGCCAATCACGCGGGTACCCAGAACCTTGCCCTTCATCAAGGGTGTCGTGAACCTGCGCGGCGTCGTGGTTCCGGTGATTGATGTGCGCGAACGGTTCCACTTCCCGACCGTGGACGCAACGATGGAAACGCGGATCCTGGTTGTCAAGGTGGACGGCGTTACGGCCGGGCTCATCGTCGATTCTGTGCACGACGTGGTGACGATTGACGTGGAATCGATTGAACCTCCTCCGGCGATGGTTGGAGGCATACAGGCGGAGTACCTAAACGGAATTGCCCGCGTCGGAGACGAACTGCTGGTCTTGGTAAACCTGAACCGCATCCTGTCCGATGCGGAATCTCGTCAACTGCAAGAAGTGGAGAAGAGTGTCCGCGGTGAATAACGCAACTTGGAGTGCAGAGCAAGAGGACGTCTTACGCGAGGTCGGCAACATCGGCGCTGGACACGCCGCAACCGCTCTGTCGTCGCTGCTGCAGGATGAGGTGCGGATCTCGGTCACCAGTGCGCGCGTCTGCAGTTTCGATGAAATTTCGGACGTCGTCGGGGGACCGGAGACCGTGATTGCCGGCGTATTTCTGCGCATGACCGGCGATGTGCAAGGCAACATGCTGCTCTTGTTGACGCTGCCAAGCGCCAAGCAGCTGTTGCGCAGGCTGTTTCAGGCCGGACACGAGATTGAGGATTTTTCAGAACTGGAGTTGTCGGCGCTCGGTGAAGTAGGAAACATTCTGGCGGGCGCGTACCTCAGCGCCATCGGCAAACTGACGTCCCTTCGGGTGGCGCAGTCGGTGCCTGCGGTCGCCGTGGACATGGCCGGCGCGGTGCTCGACATCGGCATTTTGATGGCGGGGGAAACGTCGGACGCAGCGCTTCTGATTGATACGTGCATAGCGCAGGGGCCGTCGGAAGTGGAAGGTCACTTTTTCCTTCTGCCGGATCCAGAGTCACTGCCAATTCTGCTGGCTGCCCTGGGGTGCTCCAATGGCTGAAGAAGTGTGCTGTGAGCGGGTCGTGAAGGTGGGGATAGCGGAAGGCCGCGTCGTCCACGCTCCCGCGAGAATTCGGACAACGGGTCTCGGCTCCTGTGTCGGGGTGGTGCTGTTCGACAGGGCGGCGGGCATAGCGGGATTGGCTCACGTGTTGTTGCCGAGCGCACCTTCGGATGTGGCGAATCCTGCGAAGTACGCTGACACCGCCGTACCGTGGCTGTTGTCCGAAATGCGCCGCGAGGGAGCGGACCCGCGGCGAGTGCAGGCCAAACTGGCTGGTGGAGCGCAAATGTTCGCCTCCGCCGGAAAATCGGATATTCTTCGCGTCGGTCCGCGCAACGCCGAAACAGTAACGGCGGCGCTGCGCAGTCTCGGCATACCGATCCTGGCGGCAGACGTCGGCGGCAACGTAGGGCGAACCATCGAATTCGATCCGGTGACCGGAATCTTGCAGGTAAAGACCGCGCTGCGGGGAACTTACACCATCTAGCGCCCCGCAAGGCCCCAAGTTATTTGATACGGACGCCTTCGTAGATCAGACAGGGAGGAACGTCGTTGTTACCCATCATTGCTGTATACGTTGTACTGCTTGGCGCGGTGGTCGCGCTGTACTTTGTGTCGCAGAAGCGTCGCTCTGGACCTCGCCAAGGCTTTTTTGAATGGTTGAAATCCGGTTTTAGCGGGCCAGCTGCTAGCGGGCCAACCGCTTCCTCTTCCCCCCTTACTCCGCCTTCGGCCCCGGCGGATGGTGAGGAAGCCGCGGAAGTCGTCGCCGTCCTGGAAGACTTATATGAGGAGTTTATGGGGGAAATTGCGAACCTGAGGCGAGACTTTGAAGCGCGCATCGGGCAACTCGAACGCGAGCACAAAGACGAATTGGAACAAATCCGCTCTGAACTCGCCCGTCTGCGGGACGAAGTTGCAGCCGGGTCGTTGCCGTGGCAGCAACTTCTCTCGGCGCGCACAGCGAAGGGTGAGGTATCCGCGGCCGCGGCTGGCGACGCAGACTCCGCTGGCAGCGAGCGAACCGATGGATCCTTGGAATGCGCGACATCACAATCGGATGCACAGTCGGTCGGGAACGCGTCAACCAAGCTTTCGAGCGAGCGGTATTTCGAAATCCTGGACGAGTTGCACACGGGAAAATCGACGCAGGAAATAGCCGAACTGCTCGGTGTCAGCGTCGAAGATGTGGAACAAGTGAAGCGGCTCATGGAATCCCCTGCAGGCTCAGTCGAGCCTTGAGCTGAGACCAGAATTTGTTGCCTGGCAGACGGGACTGTGTTATATTAATGGGCAGTGTGGCAGCCCGCGAAGAGCGGAGAACACACGTTTGCCGATGTTCTACCGGGTCCGGAAACGGCGGTAGGGCAGGTGAGGCAGACGGAGGACAAAACCCGTAGGAGGTACGTGCATGGCTATCATTTCAATGAAGCAACTGCTTGAAGCTGGTGTCCACTTCGGTCACCAAACGCGCCGTTGGAACCCCAAGATGGCTCGCTACATTTTCACCGAGCGCAACGGCATTTACATCATCGACTTGCAAAAGACGGTTCGCAAGGTCGAAGAGGCGTATCAGTTCGTCCGCGATTTGGCGGCGGAAGGCAAGACTATCCTGTTTGTCGGAACCAAGAAACAGGCACAGGAAGCTGTCGCTGAGGAAGCGACCCGCTGTGGCATGTTTTACGTGAATCAGCGCTGGTTGGGTGGTACGCTGACGAACTTCCCGACCATCCAGAAGCGCATTGCGCGCTTGGTTCAGCTTGAGCAAATGGAAGAAGACGGCACGTTCTCTGTCCTTCCGAAGAAGGAAGTCATCCTGCTCAAGAAAGAAAAAGAACGCCTCGAGAAGTTTTTGGGCGGAATCAAGAAGATGACGCGCATTCCGGATGCGATGTTCATCATTGACCCGCGCAAGGAACGCATCGCGGTGGCGGAAGCTCGCAAGCTGGGGATTCCGATTGTGGCGATTGTCGATACGAACTGTGATCCGGACGAAATCGACTACGTGATTCCTGGCAATGACGACGCGATTCGCGCGGTCAAGTTGCTCACCGGAAAGATGGCCGACGCAGTCCTCGAGGGGACGCAAGGCGGCGCTGAAGAGAACACGACCGCGTAAAGCAGCATACATCGAAACAGTTTCGAGAGAGGCTGTGAGGTGGCGGGAGCTTCTCTGCCTCGTCACCTT
>CAZYAH010000089.1:0-7831 GCA_964645595.1 uncultured Alicyclobacillaceae bacterium
AATATCCAGCAAAACAGCCCTACCATTACGGCCAAACCAACATTGGTTGCATGAGTGTTCAAACGCTCTTTTCGTCCGGCACGTTTCCTGTTAAATCTGTATGCAAACAGAACAAGGTAGATTGGCCCAAGGCCAAACATCACAAGCGGGTTTCGATATACTCGGTAGACCACTCGTCGCAACGGGGATAAAGCTAAGTACTCATCCACAGTAAGCGTCCAAATATCCCCTGTACCCCTTCGATTCAAGTTACTGCTTGTTGCATGATGAACAAAGTGCTCGTGCTGCCATTGGTAATAGGGGAAGAAAGTCAGCATGCCTGTAATGGTTCCGAAAACCAAATTGGCCTTTCGGCTCTTAAAGAAAGAATGATGGCAGCAGTCATGAAATATGATAAAGATCCGGACAAGAAATCCGGCTGCCGGAATCGCGAAAGCCAATGTAAGCCAAAATGAAACGGACAGACTTAGATAAGCTAGGCACCAAAGCGCGAAAAAGGGCACAATGGTGTTTACAAGCTGCCATGAACTTTTCCTGACATCCGGTCTTACAAACGGGGCAATGTGCTCTTTCCAGTTGTTGTGTTCTTCATTGAGATTTATCATCGGTCTTCCTTTCTCCGACCCAAAGGGCGGCCTAGTTCAGGTATTCGGTGAAACTGAAGGTCTAACGGTGTCGGTTAGGAAGACCTATACGATCCCTTTTCAGCCCTGTTCACGAGATTGTACACCCGGCTGAAAACGAGACGTCCTCCCCTGCCAGTATATGTTCTAGGTACAGAAAATGTTCAACATTCCCTGGCATTGCACGGGATGTGCGTTTTACGGCTACATACCTCCCCCGCGGACGTGCTGTACAACCAATAAAACCACACACAATGGTCACATTTACCGCGGCCGACCACAGAGGTCCTGCAGGATTCGAACGTGCAAAGCAACCGATGAACGGTTATGCAATTCCCCCTATGCGAAGGTACCCCTATCAGCGCCTCATCCAGTAAATACTTCCAGTATATACACCCAATTCAGAAAAAACTTCGAACAGGTGCATGTGCCCTGACCCGAGATTCTGGCGGTCTTCTTTCCGGGGCTCGCCGGCAATCGCATCAAAAGCGCAATAACCCATCCAAGCACTCCGCATCTGATCATTTTGATGAGCGAGGAAATAGGCTGAGATGACAGACTGTTTTACCAATTGAGCTACACTAGACTTTCGCCCACTGACGGGACTGGAACCCGCAACACGTCGATTATTCGTCGAAGGAGCCCCTCATAGCGCCTCGCTTAAGCGCATCATTACACAACGGCGCAATTGCGTCAAGACTTTAAGAAGCTAAAGAGGATCAAGTCCAAGACTCTGTGTAAATTCCCCTCTCCGGTAAAATGCGACGGAGCATGGATTATCCGAGGCGGTGTACTTTAGCGACCTTGTGGTTCTCCTGTTTGCTTCGCCAATCCCAGTAATCTTGCATGTTCAGGTACCTGTGACCGGTGTTCCAGGCCTCGTCAATCTCCATCAGTAGTGCCCCTAGGAGCCGTATCGCGGATTCACGGTTTGGGAAGATTCGGATGACCCGCTCACGCCGCCGGATTTCCTCGTTCAAACGCTCGACTCCATTTGTCGTACGCAACCGTCTACGATAGCGGTCAGGCAGTACTAGGACCGCCGTCACATCGTCAAACCCATCCTCCAGTACCTGGACTGCTTTCGGTGCATGCTCAATGTATTCTTCAACAAATTCATTCTTGAGGATCCGAGCTGTCTTCACATCCGGCGCATCCAGAATCGCTCTTACACGCTTGTAGACGTCTTCTTGAAGAGCCTTCGGAGTGGCGTCAAGCAGGTTTCTCATAAAATGAGTCTGACACCTCTGCCACGCACAGCCCTGAAATTCGGTTTGTAAGGCCTTGACCAGCCCGCTATGGCTGTCCGAGACCACGATGTCGACGCCTCGCAGGTCCCGACTTTTTAGCCATGAGAAGAACTCTCGCCAACTCGCCTCCGACTCACTGTCACCCAGCATCAAGCCAAGGATTTCTCGGTACCCCTCATCGTTTACGCCGGTTGCGATCATCGCCGCCCTGGACCGCACTCGGTCATCCTCCCGGATGCGCAGCACGAGGGCATCCACGAGTACAAACGGGTAACGGTGTTCCCGCAGACTCCGGTTGTTCCAAGCATGAACGATTGGATCCAGGCGTTTGCACAACTCTGACACCGTAGACTTGGAAAACTCGGTTCCACATAGTTCCTCTGTGATCTTGGCGACCTTGCGAGTAGACACGCCGTTAATGACCATTTCCATCAATGCCAGTACGAGAGCCTGCTCGCTACGCTGGTAGCGGGCGAAGAGTTCGGTCGAGAACTGCCCGTTTCGCACCCGGGGGACCCGAAGAACCAGTCGGCCCACTCGAGTAGTGAGCGTTGAGGAAGTGTGCCGTTACGGTAACCCTGCCGCTCCTCGGTACGTTCATCCGGCGCGGCCTTCAGTTGCTCCGGCACCTGAGCTTGCAGGATCTGGTTGAGCACCTGTTCTACCAACCTGGCCACACCCCCATCCTGTTGAAAGAGACCTTTCAAAATTTCGTCGTTCAGGGTAATCTAGTACTGAGCCATTGCGCATCCCTCCTGGTTATGTGGATCTGCTCAATCTCACATTCTACCAAAGAGGGGCGGATGGCTCATTTTATATCATGCATCGACATCCGTTTTTACACAGCATACCGGACACAACTTACAAAGCCGATAACGAATGCAGTCAACGATAATTTCCAATAAGAAAGTTCAATACATGATATTTATAGATGAAGGACATGGTTGCAGAAGAAGCAAAAGGTTAAGGCATCTTCGCAAATGATCTCATTGCTATATAAATGTCTACAAAATGACTTTCAATCTTCTACATGAGGAGGATACTTATGTCTAGTGAGGGACACACGGATTCGACTTCCAATGAGTCCAGCAAAAAGCCTGACACTGATGCGTCAACGGAATACCTCGTGGAAATCCCTCAATTACCAGGTATATACTTTGAACTATTTAGTCTTAGTCCATATATCGATGTATTTAGGTATACGCGTGAATACAAAAGAACGAAGGGTGAATGAACTTGGTCGTAGACTCCTCAGCCGTGTCAATAAATTCAGGTGCATTAGACTAATTGTTCGGTTAAGCTTCTCCGCGAACGGTTAGACTAGTGAATAACCACGTTTAGGTGGAGCTCGACATGAACGTCTCCAAGGGTTCCACTGGCGCCAACTGTACTCCCTTCAGACTGCGAATCGACGCATTTGGCCGCAATTGTGTACCGTCCACCCCCGACATGCACATCCGGGTTGACCAATCCAGCCGCGGTGCATTGATCCACCACATACCTCATCATCCGCTCGAAGATGCCGTGCGCCCTAGTTAGGTAGTCGACGGTCATAAAATCCCACGACGCATGCCTGTAAATAAATCCGGGAAGCTGCATCCACGCCAGCATTCCAAGTCTATCTATACGCTACAGGGCTGACTCTACCCATCCAACTCGGGGTTCACTTACGTATACTGGGGAATCTGACTCTAGCTTTGTTCGATGCGAAATAGTCTCCATAAACAAAACGAAATACCATATACCAGGACAAACAGAAGGACCAGTATGTAACCCAGGGCACCAAAACTTAATCCTTGAATCCACTCCCAAACTCCATTGTGAAGACCGAGTTCGGGTATCAGTACCTGAGCTAGTTCAATGAGCCCGACAGTCAGTGCAGCCAATACGCCAAGGCCCGTTACAGACAGGTTGTAATACACCTTCCTGAGAGGGGTGGATAAAGCCCACTTGTAAGCAGTCGTCATGAAAATCCCGTCCGCTGTATCCATTAAGCTCATCCCAGAGGCAAAGAGAATGGGCAACGCTAGAATTCCAGTCAATGGAATCGAATTTCTTGCAGCATCTGCAGAAATGGCCAATAAGGCCACTTCGCTTGCTGTATCGAACCCTAAACCGAATAAGAAACCAATGGGATAAACATGCCAACTTTTAGTGATTAGTTTAAGAAGTGGCTTCGCGAATCGTACCCAAAATCCACGTGAAAGCAGAACTTCCTCTAGCTCCGGACCTTGATAGGCTCTTTCCCGCATTCGCACGAATAGGCGATAAGTATCTGCGAAAAGGAATAGATTGATGCCCCCGATGACAAGTAGGAACGTACCGGAAATCGCGGTACCGATAATTCCACCAATACTTTGAAGCTGCGGTATCTGCCGCTGTGCAGAGTGCACAGCGAAAACAGCGACTACTGTCATACATGCAACAACCGTGGAATGTCCCAAAGAAAAGAAAAACCCTACACCCATCGGATCTTTACGCTGTTGAACCAGTTTGCGTACTGTATTATCAATCGCCGCGATGTGATCAACGTCGAACGCATGTCTGAGCCCTAAGGTATAGGCCAGAAAGGCCATTCCACATAAAGCTGGATGGTTGATAGCTGATAAACCCAATAAAGTTATCCCTAGAATATGTAACCCCGAAACCAGCACTGCATATTTAAGCCATCGTCGAGGCATCACTCATAGGCTCCCTTCATTCGGTTCACATTCCTTTATGTGTCGATGGAATCGATTCACTACTAACAGATTGTACCATTCAATATCGTCACACCTTACGCATCAATCATACCGATGCATTGCCGCTACGAGCGCTGCCTGCCCAATACTGATACCGCCGTCGTTCGGAGGAACCAACCTGCCTATCCATACGTTCATGACACTGTCGGCAAATAACTCCTTCAGGTCGGATAGCAACAGGGAATTTTGAAACACTCCGCCAGACAACACAACTGTGTCAATCCCATGGGTTTCTCCTAATGACATCACGCTTCTAAATATGCCTTCCGCGATGCTCCGGTGGAAAGACCGGGCAATGCCCGCCACGTCCCGTCCGTTCAAGCGATCTTCCACCATCGCTTGCATGAGAGGACGATGATCCAGTTCCTTTCCATCCCACGGAAATGGATACACCTTCTCCAAACAGGCTGTTCTGGCCAGGTGTTCGAGCCAAATGGCTGCCTGGCCCTCAAACGAAATGGCCTCGGTGAATCCCAAAAGAGCGGCTGCCGCATCGAAAAGCCGGCCTGCAGAGGTGGTGGGAAATGTACGAAGTCCTTTTTTAACCAGTTGCAACGCCGTGAAAAACCGTTCGGGAAGCGCCAATCGACTGCCAACGTCCGTCGCATCCGGCACGTCTGCAAAAAAACCAGCCAGTGCTTGAAGCGGAACGCGGGCTGCCGCATCGCCACCAGGAAGCACGGCATAGCGAAGGTGACCGCGCCGTTCCAATCCTTCTGCCGCGCTTCCAACAAAGATCTCCCCGCCCCAAATTGCCCCGTCATCGCCAAAGCCTGTTCCATCCAACGCTACACCAATCACCCGTTTGTCAAGAGCAGCTCGTTCCGCCAACACGGATGCGACGTGGGCCCGATGGTGCTGGATGCCAACCCGCTCGGCCGTCTCCAACTCACGAGCGAACTGGGCGGAACGATAGTCGGGATGGAGGTCATGGACCACGATTGTCTTCTCTAGTGGCACGTCATACATCGACAAAAGGTCTCGGACCGTTTGTTCAAATGCAGTGTATGCCTCGTACCCAGTCAGGTCGCCCAGATGCTGGCTGACAACGGCTTGTCCGTTCACTACCAAGGTGACGGTATTTTTCAAATCAGCTCCGAGAGCGAGAATGGAGCGATCCGTTGGCAATCGTGTCACGGGAAGCGGAGCATATCCCCTGGCGCGGCGAAACACCATCGGCCCGTATGCACTCACACGGACCACGGAATCATCGACGCGGCGCGCGATAGGGCGTTCGCCGATGAGCCAAGCATCGGCAATCCCCTGAAGCGCTTTCACTGCGTCCTCGTCGGTATAGACGATGGGCTCACTGGAGCGGTTGGCACTCGTCATTACGAGCACCGGGGGCGCTCCGAAATAAAACAACAGGTGGTGCAGCGGCGTGTACGGCAACATCACTCCCAGGTCGCGGTTGTCCGGAGCCACGCCTGGAAGTAATCGACGAGCACGAGCCAGAACAATCGGACTGGCAGGCGAAATGAGCAGACGCTCCTCCTCAGGCGATAGTTCAACCAGCTGCCGTGCTGTTTCCAGGTCCTTGGCCATTACGGCAAACGGCTTTGCTCCTCGGCGCTTCCGTTCCCTCAATGTCTGTACCGCCGGACCGTTCTCAGCGTCGCAAACGAGATGATACCCACCCAACCCTTTGATCGCCAGGATGCGCCCTTCGCGAAGAAGGTTGGCCGTTCTCTCTATGACTTTCCAATCCTCGCCGCGCATTTCGCCGCCTTGCCACCGGATGTAGTAATGGGGACCGCACTTGGAACACGCAATCGGCTGCGCGTGAAACCGGCGATCCGTTGGTTCGTGATACTCGGCTCCACAATCCGAACACATGGGCCACGCTTTCATCGTCGTGTACGGGCGGTCATATGGCAGTGCCTCGATGACAGTGTAGCGCGGACCGCACTCAGTGCAGTTGATGTAAGGATACAGGTATCGGTGGTTTGTCGGACTGAACAACTCACCCAGACACGCCGGGCACACGGCGAGGTCGGCGGGAATGTGCACCGTTGGCCGGTCGTGGCGCATGCTTTCACGAATTTCGAAATCAGAAAACTCTTGTATGGCCGCGTGTTCGACTCTCAGCTCGGTGATCTGCGCCAACGCCGGCGGGCGCGCGGTGATCTCTTCAATGAACGCATCCACGCCGCTCGACTCGCCCTCCACGTGGATCTCTACGCCGCTTTCTCCATTGCGCACCCACCCATTGAGTCCCCACTGCTTCGCCAGGCGAAAGACGTAAGGGCGGAACCCGATTCCCTGAACGACGCCGCGGACACGTATGTTGCGTGCCGCCTTCACGTCAAGCCCCACCTCGCTCCACAGACGTCTCCTTCACGCCGGGTGGCAGCGCAACTATACAGCCGCGGCCGCCGACTCCGATCTGGATCACACGTTCACCCTCAATCAAGGCTGGGACGGTTCGGCCTCCTGTCAACGCCACGAGACGCATCAGGGCTTCCCCGTCCTCCTCCACGTCGTATTCCACAAACTCTTCCCCGTCCCACTGCAAGGACTCACGCAATTCCATCGTGTAGGGACAACCTTTCGTGCCGTACAGTTCCAGCATCCTCGTTTAGCACCTCTCCAAGCCTTCACGGATGATATGGTACACGCTCGCCTGCACCTCTTGAATTCGGGGAATATAGTCCGAACGAATCACGATGGGGACGTCCGCCAACGCCCTGCGCACGACCTCACCCCCGTCATACCCGAGCAGGGCCATGGTCGTCAAACCTCGCTTTCGCGCCTCCTCCAGGGCCATCAGTACGTTCTTCGATCCACCGCTGGTGGAAATCGCCACGACCACATCGTGGGGGCCGGCTTGGGCAATGAGTTGGCGCAGAAACATCACGTCGGGTCCCACGTCGTTGGCCAGTGCCGTGACGATGGCCGGCTCCATGGCCAATGAAACGGCAGGATAGGGCGTCAACCCTTCCGGAGGGAGCACCATGTCCAGTGCCCAATCGTTAGCATCTGTCGCCGAGCCACCATTGCCAAAGACAATCAACTTGCCTCCCTGGTCGAACCGGTCTGCCATCGTCCGGATGGCCCGAACCACCTGTTCCGACTCCTCTTCCGCGACTCTCTCGCGCAGCCGAACGACGTCCTCGGCCTTTTGCTCAATCGACCGAGCCACTTCCACCACGACGTGCGACGTGTCCTGCCGTTCCGATCCAAGAAACGGATACAAGAACGACGCTGCGCCCGCCTC
>CAZYAH010000090.1:0-7821 GCA_964645595.1 uncultured Alicyclobacillaceae bacterium
ACGGTCGTGAAGTGAACCCCGAAATGTTTGCCAATCTGCCCATAGCTGTAACGATGCTAGACCTGATCCTTTTTCTTTGCTCTGGCGTTTGCAGGCGATCGGGACAAGCCCCACGAAAAAGGGGACAGCGTGAGCTGTCCCCTTCAATTAGCGCAGCGGCCAGTGTTTGACCGCCCGTTTCGTCATTATCTGGCGTCAATGAAAGCTTGGGCCATCGCGCGGTATCCCGCGTCGCTGGGGTGCACTTCAAACTGTCCAGCCCCGTTGCGGTTGATCAGGAGGAGACCCTCCTGTTGTCCGGAAAACGCGGCGTGGATGTCTGCTACCTTGATCCGGCCGGGGCAAGCATTGGCGTTGACGAACCCGGTTACGCCCGCGACGACCTGGTTAAATGCATCGACAATCTGTTCCGTCGGCACCGGGAAATTTTGAATGCTGTACAGATTGCCGATATAGATGCGCGCTTCCGGCAACTGCGTGCAGAGCTGCACCAGGATCGTGCCCAGATTCACCTGAAAGGTCTGCAAAACCTGGCCGGGATCGACTCCATTCAAAATAGAAAGCAGGTCGTTTCCTCCCACCGTCATGGTGATGACGTGGGGGCGAAAGCCGGTCTGCGTCGCCGAGGGAACCTGGAAATTGAGGACCTGCTGGCTCGTCGAGCCGGGCACCGCCGCGTTGGCAAAGGTGGTATTGGGCATGCGATCGTAAACCCCTTGCTGATATAGCCGGTAGGCATATCCCTGGGTTACGGGGATCGCTCCCAGGCCAGCGGTGAGGCTGTCGCCCATCGCCAGGAAACGCGTGTTGTTGCCGAACGTCCAAGGCTGTTCGGCCTGCGCCAGGGCCGAGAAGATCAGCACGATAAAGGCACAAACCCTAAGCAATATCTTGACTGGCATGATAGCCTCCTTCGATTCAACGGGTTAAGAAAAGTACCTCTGTTTTCATCAAATTGCTGGTTCCGCATTCGATCTCCGGCCTGACTCAAAAATAAATACGAACAAGCGGGATCTCGGAAACTACGCGGTAACCCCTCCAAGCACGTATGCCGCAAGACTCCTTTTACAGCTACGTGCCCCACACATCGCTTACTTATGGGTTACAGATCGTTGATGTAAAAACGAGGGGCGGTCCCGACCTGGTCCCGTTGTCATGCATGGGGAAGGTGGTTGCACAGATATTTTCGCCGGTTGCTGCGCCGTGTCATGGCCAAACCAAATAATTTGTGAGGTTTGGCCAGCCAGCCTGCGGCCGGTATTGCAACTGGTGAGAAAGAAGCCGGTTGGTAGCTACCGCGGGTTACCGCTCCCGCCCCGCCTCCGTTCTATTCATGCGGAAATGGTTGGCTGGCCGATTCCGCACCGTACCTTTCCCCTCGCCTTCCGGGGGAAGGGGGCGAGACCGGGAATTCGCAGGCCATGGCCTGCGCCGGACGAGCGGCACCGGCTTGCAAGCCGGTGCGCGCCCTGCAAGGGAGGGTCGAGCGAGGTCAGGCACTTTCGCAAGGCTCGTCAGGCGATCTTCTGGATTGGCGACAGGAGATACTCTAAGACGGTCCTCGTGCCGAGGTGGATCTCGGCGTTGACGAGCATGCCGCGGACAAGGCGTAGCTGCCTGCCCTAGCTATCGAGGTGGCCGCTGCCCAGGTTGATTAGTGCACGATAGGCCGCTTCCTGGACGGACTTGCTAGCCGGGTTGCCCGGCTCCGGTTTTTCCTGCGCATCTGCACTCACCTGCTTCACCACGCCGTCCAGCATTCCGTATTTCTGGAAAAGTAAGTTGGGTCAGTGCAAGATTTCCATCGAGCGCGAAGCACGCGCCAGGGAAAAGTTACACTGACCCCATTTATCCTGAACTACGTGCCGCCAGCGACGTATGAACAGCCGGCCAAACCCGGTGTCAACTAAATCGGGGGAAGATTTGGCTGGCGTCAGCGAGTTTTTCAATACCCTGCTTACGCTATTTTCGCGCCAAATACGTCTTCGCCTGTCGCAGCTCGGGCCGTGTGCCGTCCGCCTTATCGGCAATCGCCATGAGTTTCGTGTAGTACGTCCTTGCCTTGGTGTGGTCTCCGGATAGCTCAGCCGCCCGCGCGGCGCCGTACGTGCCTCGGAAGCGGTTGGGCTCCTTCTCCGTCGACGCTTCGAATTCTTTCAATGCCTGTGCTGGTTGCCCTACCTCCAACAGTAAGTCGCCCAGCATTTCGCGCGCCGGAAGGAGATGACCTGGCGTGACGATGTGCTTCTCGGTCGCATTCTCCGCATCCGCCGCGGCGCGCAGTAGCGTGAGGCTTTCTTCGTTCTTTCCTTCGGCGCGTGCCACCCACGCCGACGCCGCCGTGATCTGGATCTCGGTTTGGCCGGCCCAATAGCCCTGCTTGGCCGCGATCAGGGCTTCACGCAGCGCCTTGAGCTTTTCGATCTCCCGGCGTGCGCTGGCCGCATTACCGCTTCTGGCGCTGCCTATCGCGCGGGCATAGACCAGTACCGCCTCACACTGGGGCCAACTGGCCCACGGAAAGTCAAGCTCACCGGGATGGAGAGTGAGCTTGGCGGCTTCCGCCCACTGGCCTCGTTCAATCGCATAGCGCGCCGGGATGGCCGCGAACGCATACGACGGCACAATCCGCCCGGGGATATCCGCTTTCCGAAACGCCCTGACCTGGTCGAGAAGGCGCTTGGCTTCGCCGTCCTGGGCGCCTTGCAGGTAGGCATACATCATGTAATCCATGGCATGCAGTCCTTCCGCTCCGGCCATTCCTGCTTCTATCTTGGCCGCTGCGGCGTGCGAAACCTTGGCCGCGGCGCGGTTCGACTGGATCGAGTCCTGCCAGTAACCGAGCCGGGTGAAGACGTGTGACGGCATGTGCAGCGCGTGAGGCGCAGCGGGGGCAATGTCCGCGAAACGGCGCGCAGCATTGAGCCCTTTCTCTGCAATGGGCGGATAGTCGTAACTGTGAATCAGGTAGTGCGCGGCGCCGGGATGGTTGGGCTGCTCAGTGAAGACCTTTTCGAGGATGGTCGCGGCTTTGAGCTGGTTGGCATAGGTCTTGTCGGTGGGCAACGCCGTCATGTTGAGCGCGAGCGCATACAACACCGCCGCTTCGCGATCGTCGGAACGCCGCCGGTAAACCTGTTCCATGGCCGTCTCGTAGGCCAGTTGCCGCGTTCGCAAGTCGCGCGTTTCCGAGTCCTTGTACAACGCGTCCATCGCCGCGATGTAGTCGCGTTCGCGCTCGGTATTGCCCCCAATGGACTTGGCCTTTTCCAGCACCGTCCAACCTTCCTTCCAATCTTTCGCGGACATCGGATACCCGCCGAGGGGGTTGCGCAGGATACTCAATGCGATTCCCCAGTTGGCCATTGCGCAATCCGGGTGCTTGCCGGCAAGCGCTGTGAAGGCCTGGATGGACTGCGGATACCAGAATGAATGAAAGAGGGCCATTGCGTGGTCGAAATCCTGCTGTGCCGCGGGACCACAGGAAACGGGAAAGGATACTTTGCCGAGCTTTTCCAGGCCAGCCGGTGCCGCGGAGCCCACAGGCTGTGGCTGTTGGGCGCAGCCATACACCGCGCCGAGAACGCTGAGCGTCACTGCTAGCGAAATGAGTTTGCGCGTCTTCATGTCAGTCCTCCCTCAGGTAAGAAACGAGGAAACGATGGGGGGTCTTTCCTGCCTCTTCGCCCCGCCATCGTGGACCCGAACTATGACGAGGTCAATATTACTTTCGTCGGAGCCAGGCATCTCCGATCTGCTCCCTTCTATGGCGATAAGTGGGGTCAGTGTACCTTTTCAGTCGGTTACCGCTCACGCCCCGCCTCCATCCAGTTCTCGCGGAATTGGCCGATTGGCCAGTTCCGCGCTGTACATTTCCCCTCGCCTCTCGGGAGAGGGGGAAGGGGGCGAGACCGGGAATTCGCGGGCCATGGCCTGCACCGGACGAGCGGCACTGGCTTGCAAGCCGGTGCGCGCCCTGCAAGGGAGGATCGAGCGGCGCAAAGTATTTTCGCAGAGCTCGTCAGGCGACCTTCTGGACCGGTGAGAGGAGATACTCGAGCACGCTGCGCGTGCCGAGGTGGATTTCGGCGCTGACCTGCACGCCGGACGCGACGCAAAAGAAGAGAGGACAGCCAGGCTGTCCTCTGTCGAAGAGTCGTGTTACCCGGGTTGGCTCAGTCCGTTACCCTGGCTGGCTTGAGCTGACCCGGGGCAAGCAGAGATATTCAGGGCACCAAAATCGCTTCACACGGGTTGCTGTGCCTGGATCTCTCTGGCATAACGTTGCCACTCACCGGATTGCGCTCCCGGACTACTATTGTCGAATTCACGCCAAGGGGCAGCACCGGAACCGGGGACGACCACGTGACAAAGATCTGAATGGGGCGGTCGCTTTGCGCCAGGTACGGCAGGAAGGCGTCGAAACTAAGGATCGAGGACTGATAAGGACTGAGCGTGTTGTTCCCCGGTCCCAGTATGCCGTTGTTAAATGCGGGCAGGCCTGAAACTGCAGAGTCGTAGATGAGGGCGCCGAGGGCGTTATAGATGCGCAGTCCGGTGATCGTAATCGGCCGCATTCCGTCGAAATTGCGCAGCCCCAGGTTGGTCGTTTGCTCTTGCGTGTTGGACAAGCTGAGAAAGTTGTTCCCCTCGCAGCGCACAAATCCTTGACGCGCCTTCTCCTTCTCCTTCGCATCGGCCGGCGTCGCTCCCACGAAGCTCAACGAAAATATCGTCGCCACGAAAATGGTTGCACTGGTTTTCAGCATGATCCCTTCTCCTTTGTGGTAAATGACAGAAATTTCCCTCTAAGCCCAATCTACTCTAGTCCCATTGTCATCAGCCGGGAAGGTGGTGGCCAAAAAAAGTCTTCCTGCTTGCTTTATGACAGCGGACTTCTACCCTTCCTGCCCCGCCTAGTAGGCGGCTTCCCGCAGTGGCGAGAGAAGATACTTGCCATTCCTTGGCCGAATAATCTTGCAGCACGGCTTGATCGCTGGGTATCCCATATTCATGGGATGGCATCGGCGGTGGTTGCTGCCCTACTGCGGGTCAATTCGGGTCGGACCACGCTAAGGTTATGCATTTGCAGGATTTTCCGTCCAGAGAGTCGTGTTTTCCGGCCTTAGAGCGCTGTTTTCGGTGCCCAAAATGCCCGTATAAGCACCTCGCGGCTCGCGCAGCACGCACGTACTGTCTGCTTCATCGACATCACGATGCCTGGCGTTCATCCCAAGCTCTCGCTTTACCTTCTCGACGAAAGCCTGGCTGCCCACGGCGATCGCCTCCGACCAACGTTCGTCCCGCTTCACCGACTCGCGCGCGAGCGCTTCCTCGACCCATTGGCGGTGCGCCCGCTGAAAATCCACCACCTTCGTGAAGCCACACTGATCGCTCAGGTCTGGCAATTCGATCAAGGCGTAGCGTTCGGGCGGGCCCTGGATTTCCCGATACCCGCCATGTGCCCACTCGGCGGGGTGCTTGACCGCGCCGGCGCGCACCATGTTCAGGTCGATATAGACGAGGCAGCGATGCAGATGCTCGTCGGCCTCGACCGCCGTGGCGTGGTAGCGGTCTTCCCAGAATGCGCCTTGGCGCTCCTTGCGCTGATTGTATTCCTGCGCGGTACGCCCAGCGACGAGCTGCATGCTCTGTGCAACCACCCCTTCATCCGTGTCCTTAAGCAAGAGATGAATGTGGTTGGACGTGACGACATAGTTGAACACGCACAGCCCGAAGCGCTTCTTCGCCTCGAACAGCCAGCCCAGATAGGCGCGCCGGTCGCGCGCGAATTTCAACAGGAACGACTTCTCGTGGCAGCGATGGGTGATGTGCCAGATCTGGCCGGGCAGAAAGTGACGGTTGGCGCGGGGCATGGCGTTGCTCCCTTAGAGCATCAGTATTGCCCCTAATAACGCACGTCTAAGCCTCTCCGCCGACCTTATTTGACGTTCTTACTTCCCCGAATCAATGCGTTGCGCTGGTCCGACCCCGTTCCTGATTCCAAAACGCTGCGGGTGCCGAGGTGAATCTCGGCGCTGACCTGCATGCCGGAAGATGAATCGCACAGCGAGTGAGGATCGCTTAACATTCCCCTAATGAAGTGTGCGTACAACTAGTCTCACCTCAACCTGACGCCCTTTTCTGCCTAAACTAACTCTTCGCTTCAGCCAGCCCCTCAGCCAGCTCAATAAGGCTTTGCCCTAGCATATCCAGCGTTAAGAATTCTATTCCAGGTCGAGGCTGCGACATGTGTCGTTGTAAGTGCTTCTTGTTTTCGACTTTCCCTTGTCCCGCTATAACGCAGCCTCGAATGGCCATTACTTGATCCGGTTCCAGACCTAATCCCTCTAGAACAGCGTTCCGATACTTGCTAACTTCATTTAACCAATCCTGTACCTGCTCGTACGCATGGTTGAAATCGGCGCGTAGATGCCCATTCGCCTTAAACAAGCGAAGTCCTGGGCGTTCAATTTCAATTAGACACAGGGTGCCTTCCGAATCGAACGTTGCGAAGTCCGCATTGAATCGGCCCAGAATCCGAGGCTTTATGAATAGTTTTTTCGGATGAAAACGTGCAAATAGAATCTTATTGCTTTCGAGGAAGCTCTGTATCGTGGGCTCGTCTGGAACTTTCTTAACAAGACTGATGAAATTTGAGGCCGTCTTTGACAATTGCGAGTGGGCATAACGTTGAACGTAACTGATACTGTGCGCGGCCCTCGCTTCGCGTGACAAGAAGCCATGCATACCCTGTCGCATGTAAGAAAGATCAAAATTGGTCTTACCGCAGCCGCAAACAAATTGGTCGGGGAGTTCTTGATAGAAGACACGGCCTTTGTCTTCTTGCTCTTGAGACTTATTGGGTGCGGCGTATGCATACATCTTACTGTTGCAGAATTTACATCCGAAAGTGACTATTACAGCCTTGGGAGATGTAGGGTCGGCTTCAAATGCGCTGATTCTTTCAGGCGTAAGTTTGGGTGGTGGCGAAAATACAAAAATTATTCGGCCGAGGTTGGTGGTAATCCCCCTTGCTTCAACTTCGACGTGATATTCGCCAGGACTATCGATTACCAGTTGCTTAATAAGGACGCTCTGTAGCAACCACTGATGGCGATCTATAACAAAAGTAATTCCGCTGTCTTGTTCTGGGAGAGAAGCTGTCTCGTCTGAACCGGGTTGGACTTGTTTAGACGGATACCTAGAATTAATACTGAGGTTAGCTATTTTCGCGCCTGCAGAATTGACGACATTCAACTGAATTGGAGCACCGGACTCGGCGACAATGTCCGCACGGACCAAGAAACACCAATACTGGTTATCAAGAGTTACCGGAAAAGCGAAGTGTGGCTTGACACGACCAACCTCAAAAAGACTGGTCGATTGATAGGGAGTCCCGGGGTGGTGCTCTACGGTACCGCTGGCGACACCGAGGAAAATTACTGGCGACGAATCGGGGAAAGGATTCGGTCCGTCAGTTTGCACAGGAAGATCAGGGTTTGGCAGGTTTTCTTCAGCCACCTAATGCTCCTATGTACTAACTGACTCAATCATCTTAAGCCGGGTAGTCTTGCGAGTCTACAGTATAGACTCTGTGGCATAGGGGTCAGGTCTAGCATCGTAGCATCATCATCCCTGCTTCTCGCCCGCCTGCTTTCTGATTTTCCTGCCGGCCCCCACGATACGCCCCACGGTCGTGAAGTGAACCCCGAAATGTTTGCCGATCTGCCCATAGCTGTAACGATTTTGGATTACCATTATCGTGCGCATCAACGGCCTCTGCCCAGTCGAATGCGAGGGATAAAGGATTGATCTGCA
>CAZYAH010000091.1:0-7820 GCA_964645595.1 uncultured Alicyclobacillaceae bacterium
CAAATCTTCATATCCTTTGGGCAAGACGAGCGAGACATCTCGGTCTGCCGAGCCCTTGTTGACGACGTCGATGACCTCGAGCACCTTCAATACTCGATGGATTGGAACCGGAATCAACATGATCCGTTCCTCTGCGACATAGAGTCCGCGGCTGCCAGTGTCCGCCGCCTCGGCCGACGGTGTGTGCAGCCACGCTACGGCGACGAGGGAGACCAGCAATAACAAGTGGCGACAAACATTCTTCCAGTGGTTCGTCCGTTGCGGGAGCTTCATCTCTTCGCCTCCCCTTCCGCCGGGGCTGAGCGCGTTCCCGCCAGCAGCTCCTCGACCTCGCGCCGCACCCTCTCGCGCACTTCCGCCTGCAGACGCTCTGCCGCTCGCAGCTGCTGCTCCAGTTCCGCGCGGTTTTGTCGATACTCCGTTTCCTCCAGCTTGCCCATGTGGAAGTCGAAGTCCAGGTCGCTCAACTGCTGCATAATCCGCTCCACTGGATCCGAACTCGCCACTGACCTTTTTCTACGCGGCTCCGGCCAGAGACTGATGAGCGTGCCGACAATGAAGAGGTAACCCCCATACCAGATAAACTGAACCATTGGATTGACGTGGAAGTCGAAGACAGCTGTGTCACCCCCAACTGTCCCGAGGAGCACAGCGTACAAGTCTCTCAATGGCTGGGAATACAGCGCCACATTGGTGGTAGGAGACTGGCCGTTTTCGTAGAAGGTCACGGCGGGTTGCAGGACGCCAAGCGTACGTCCACCGTGACTGACAATCAGATTGGCGTACATTCGCTTGTCGGGCCCCTGGTCTTCCACTGCCATTCCGTCGAACGCAATCTGGTAACCCGCGATGTGCACGGGGGGACCCCCTGGTTTCATCTGCGCTTGCAAGTCAGCGTGAAATGCGCCCGAGGCCGCGATGCCAATGGCAATCACGGCTACTGCCAGGTGCACGATGTACCCGCCGTACCGCCTGCGGTTGCGACGCACGAGAAGCCAGGCTGAGCGCCATGCCGAATCCTTGGTCAAGGCCACGCGCGCGCGAATCGACAAATAGAACTCCATAAAGACGGTGAGCACGACAAACAGCGCGCCGATGAGGCCAAGTGTGCCGAGCAGCGACTTGCGGCCGTACGCCAGATACAACACGCCGGCTGCGGCGACGCCGAGGATGGCGGCCGCCAGGAGCGGATACAGAATGGAGGCCAGGACACTGCGGAGAGCGGATCGCCGCCATGCAACCAATGGGCCAATTCCCATCAACAGCAAGATGCAGATTGCCAGCGGCATGTTCACTGCGTTGTAGAACGAGCTGTCCACCATCATCCTGTGTCCAGTAACCGCCTGCGACACGAGTGGAAACACGGTGCCCCAAAGCACCGCGAACGCGCTGCCGACCAGCAGGACATTGTTCATTAAAAACGTGCTCTCTTTCGAGACCACAGAGTCAATCCGCTCCGTGGTTCGCAAGGCGTTTCTCCGCCACAGGATCACCGACGCCGAGAACACAGTGGCCGCGGACAGGAACACCAGGAAATATCGGCCGAGCGGCGCGTTTGCAAACGCGTGGATGCTCCACAAGACTCCGCTACGAGTCAGGAAAGTCCCGAATACTGTCAAGAGGAATGTGAGCGTCACAAGGACGAAGTTCCACGTCTTCAGCAGGCCCTTTTTCTCCTGGACCAACGCGGAATGCAAAAACGCGGTCGCGGTGAGCCACGGGAGAAGCGAAGCGTTCTCGACCGGATCCCAAGCCCAGTAACCGCCCCAGCCCAGCTCCTCGTACGACCAGTGCGCGCCGTATACAATCCCGATGCTCAGGAACAGCCAGGATACAAGCGTCCAGCGCCTCGTCACAACGAGCCACGAAGCGTCTGTCTTGTTTAAGATGAGGGCAGCCATCGCATAGGCAAAAGGTACGGAAAAGCCAATGAAACCGAGGTACACGTTGACTGGATGGACGGTCATTCCGGGGTTCTGCAAGAGTGGATTCAACCCGCTCGGCGGAAGGGGATGGTCCAGCCGGAGAAACGGTGTCGTCAAAAAGTTGAGAACCAAACTATAGAAGAGCGCGATGCAACTGAGAATGAACTGCACCCACGGCAGCATCCGCTCGCTGTCTTCGTGTTTCGAAAACGCCACCACCGCACCGTACAGCGTGAGCACGAGCGCCCAAAACAGCAGGGAACCCGCGTTTCCACCCCAAAACGCGGCGATTCGATAGATCAGCGCCAGCCCCGGCCCAGTGTACTCCGCGACGTAAGCAAACGAGTAGTCCTCCGTCACCAACAGCCAGATCAGGCAAAAGGAAGCGATACCAGCCACAGCAAACTGAGCGACCATGGACCAGCGGCTCCACGCCCGCCACTTGCTCCGGCCCGTTCGGATGGCTACTGCGTTGATTCCGAGACTAATGCAGACCACCACGAGCAGCGCCCGGATCGCTGCTTGTCCAACCAAACCAAAGACCACGGACAAACCTCCCTGGGACTCCCTGGACGAGCCGACACGTACAGAGATGCCTAGTGCCGCGCGTGCCCTTCCCCGGCTGTCTCACTTCGCCTTGTACGTCTGCTCTGCGGAACTGTACTTGGACGGGCATTTAATCAGGAGTTTGTCGGCTACAAAAACGCCCTGGTTGTTCAACTTGCCAAAGACAATAACCGGCCAGTCGTTCGCGAAATCATCCGGCTTGTCGCCGTGAAAGACAATCGGCAGTTCACGGCTCCCACCGGTGTCCTTGATGGTAAACTTCAAGAGACTCTTCTCCGGCGACCAGTTGACCGAGGAACCGATAATGTCGCCGCTGACGGCAATTTCCCGGTTGACCGCGCTAGGGCCCTGGGCCAACAGTTCATCCACCGTGATGTAGTATGTAGAAGCCTTCGTAATGGCCGTTTGAATCAGAAAGCCAATGATGCCAACCACCAAAACCAGCGCGACAACCAACTTTGCCCTCGTACTTACGGTCACTTTGTTTCCACTCCCGTCTGGCAACAACGCCCGGGTTATGACCAATCGCGAAGGCCGACCGGGCATCGCTGTCCGGCAATTCAGACATTGGTTTGGCCGAGCGCCGCGAGAGCGCTCCGCCAACCCTATGAATTCCACATCTTACTTGCCGAATTTCTGCCCTTGAAACTTCTCAATCAATTCGGTGTCGTAGGTCGTCACATTGTTCGCCTTGTCGCTTGCCGTCCGTTTCGCAATCGCAATCAGCTCGGTCAGCAAATCCCGGAACAGAAATCCGGTTGGTTCCCAGAGATAAAACGCGAACGAACCCGGAATGGTGTTGATCTCGTTGACAAACACGCGCTGGTCTTCCGATACCAAAAAGTCCACGCGCACCACGCCCTTCGCGCGCACTGCGTGAAACGCCTTCACGGCAAGTTCCTGGATGTGCTCCGTCATGCCTTCCGGCAGTTTGGCCGGGATCTCGCGCGCACTCCCCGCGGACTTGTTGAAATTGCCGCGGATGTACTTGTCGTCGTAAGTCAGGAACTTCTCCCACGAGACAGGTCGCTCGCACAGAGACGCGCGCGCCTCGTATTCGTCGCCGAGGACGGAGACGTTAATCTCCACTGCTTGTTCCACCGCTTCCTCCACGATGATCCGCGCGTCGTAGTGCTTCGCCACTTCAATGGCGTTGCGAAGTTCCTCCTCGTTTTCCGCGCGCGAAATGCCGACAGAAGAACCGAGGTTGCACGGTTTGACAAACATCGGATAGCGCAACTTGTCGGTCAACCGGGCAATCACGGCATCCGGAGCAACTTCCCACTCCCGGCGCGTCAGCCATTCGTACTCGACCACAGGAATACCGGAGGCCTTGAACACGGATTTCATGAGAATTTTGTCCATGCCGACTGCGGAGCCGAGGACCCCGGCGCTGGTGTAAGGAACGCCCGTCAGTTCGAGAAACCCCTGCACACTGCCGTCTTCGCCGTAAGTGCCGTGCAGTGCGGGAATGGCTGCATCCACGCGAACTTCTCGGACCTGCGGCCCCTTGTTGCGCGAAAACCAGCTGCGCTTTTCCGCCGAGTCCTGGGTCTGGCTCTCCAGCTTAACCACATTCCCCGGTACTGGATCCCAGTGAACCAACTCGGCGTTGGCCAAGGTGGTGGCCAAGCGGTCCTTCTTGAAGGAATCAATGTTCAGGAACTCCTGGCTGGAGTACCATGTCCCGTCTTTCGCAATGTAGATTGGCAGAGGGTTAAACTTCGACTTGTCGAGGTTCTCCATCACCTGCACGGCTGTGACAACCGACACCTCGTGTTCTACAGAACGCCCTCCGAACAACACCGCAATGGTCTCCATACCACGCTTCCCCTTTCGTCGCAACTCTGTAGTCAGGTCAAAGTTTCCAAGTGATCTCCAAAATCGTTTTCAAACAGGATGACGTCCCCCGGTCGCCAGTGTCTGGAAGCTTCTTTCATCCATTCCGCCAGCGTGGTGCGAACGTGAACTTTGTCTGGCGGGAACCCGGCTTCCATCAACCCCTGGCGCATGGCTTCTGCATTCAACCTTCCGATGAGAACCACTTCGTCACACACCGCGGCCATCTTGCGCCCGAAGTCCCGGTGGATTGCCTCGGACTCTGCACCCAGTTCGACCATTCCGGGCGTGACAATCCACTTGCGGCGGTCCTTGAACTCACCGAGTACTTCCAGCGCCATTGCAGCGCCCGCAGGGTTGGAGTTGAACGCATCGTCAATCACGAGAACGCCGTTGCCGCTGTCGATGAGCTGCAACCGGTGTTCCACCGGCTCAATTCTCGCAATTCCGTCAGCAATCTCCTGCAAGCTAAGGCCCATTCTGCGAGCCAGCAAGCTGGCGCCCACGATGTTCAGCACGTTGTGCCGACCGAGCAGCCGGGTTCTGCACTCGACTTCTCCATCGCCTGGCAACACCAGCGTGAACGCCGTTTCCAGATTGTCCACTCGGATGTCCTTGGCGTACGCCGACAAATGAGGAGCTGCGCTGATCCCGTAGAACAACACTTCGCGGCCCAGCGTCGCAGCTTCCCGAACACAATATTCGTTGTCGCCGTTGACCACGACAACGCCGTCCGGCGAGGTCCCCCTTGCAAGGTCGAATTTCGTGTGCGCAATGTTCTCAATGGAGCCAAACGTCTCCAGATGTGCAGGTCCAACGGCGGTAATCATCGAATGCGTCGGTTCGACCAGTTCCACGAGTTCCTTGATGTCTCCGCGGTGCCGCGCTCCCATCTCGCAGACGAACACTTCGTGGTTGGACGCCAGTTCTCCGTTCACTACCTTGCAGATTCCCATCGGGGTGTTATAACTGCTAGGGGTCACCAAAACATCGTACCGAGCTCCGAGAATCGTACCCAGTATGAACTTGGAGCTGGTCTTTCCGTAACTCCCCGTAATCCCGACAACGCGCAACTGGTGCAACCGTTTCAGTTGAGCAATTCGCGAGTAAGCCTTTCGCTTGTATCGCAGTTGCACCGTCCACTCAATCGGTTTGGTGACCACGAGGGCAACCAGCATGTTCAATGTCGACAAGGAGGCAGCGAAGAGAACCGGGATGTGAAGGCGATGGAACAGGGCGATTTCCGCAACGCCGATGATGACGTAGGCGCCACCCAGGCGCTTGGCCCGGGCCGTCCACACTAGAGGCTTTTTCAAGGTCGACCTGCGTTTCTGCCAGTGCAAAAAAGTCCAGACCCCAACGACCAAGACGACGGCACCGAGCAATGCGGCAAACGCATCCTGCCCGAACCAAGCGGCCCCGGCAGCAATCAGGGAGGCCAGCCAGACAATACCCTCTTGGGATGTGAAGGTCTTTCGCAAATGGTGGCGCGCATAGCCAGATACCTGGTAGCTCTCCTGCTGTGCCAGATACGCTAGATAATATATTCGGCCCCAGCTATATGCAAAACTCGAGACACCGAGAACAAACAACCACAACCACTGAGTCATGACGTACTCCCCAAATAAAATTGTTTCAGAATCTTATTGAAGGATCCCAACTGATCCAGGTAGCTGTAATGCCCTGCATTGGGCAGAACCACGAGCCCCGCGTCGGGAATCAGTTTTTCCATGATTTTCGCCTCCCGAAGCGGAGTCGCGGTGTCATTCTCGCCCCAAATCAGAAGCGTCGGGCTTTGGATCTTGGGCAACAAGGAATCCAGGTACTGATTGACGACGCGGACCATGATCTTTCGCATTGGCCCCGCTTCCTGGTAGTCCTTTGAGCCAAACATTCCGTACAGTTTCTGGAGCCGTTCCTCGCTCCTCGGGCCCAACAAACCGGCGTAATACAACTTCTTTAACGTCTTGAAAGTGTACACTTTGACATAATACTTCAACGGGCGTTTCGGTTTCACTCCTGCAGCGTCTACCAAAGTAATCTTGTCGACGATTTCCGGATGATGTGCTGCCAACCAAATGGTGACCCTGCCTCCGAAGGAATGAGCAACGATGTGCGTCTTCTCGATGCCCAAATGCCGCAAGAACTTATGTACGAATTCAGCGTATTCGCCGACGCCCCATACCTCAGACGGCAGGCTGCTTTCACCAAACCCGGGGAAATCAATCGCGATAACGCGAAACCACTGCGCGAAGGTTTGGTAGACCGGAAGAAAACTCTTCGCGCTGCCGCCCCAGCCATGCAGAAACAGCATCGGTGGTCCAGCGCCGTCCATGTCGTATGCAACTGTGACGCCGTCGATGGTCACATGCTGTCGCAATCAACGCCACTCCTTTTCCTCCAGACAGAGCGTGGAGATATCAAACTGTTGCTAGTGTACCACACTCGGCGCCCCGCCTGGGCATCTCCCTACAATGTATGCACTCCGTTCCCAGGCGCCAATCGCCGGAGAATTTCATTCGCGAGCCCCGCGGAATCGGTCACCGGCGTACGGTACAGTTCACAGTGTACTATCGATTGAACCCCAGAATAAACGGTACCGTCTGCCATGGCATAATATACCATAAAGACACGAAAACGGACTGCCCCGAGTGGGACAGCCCGCTGAACATCTAGCCGCAGTGCTTTGTTCCAGCGCTTACCGAACGCGGCCGCTTAGGTGTTGCTCTGCGAATGCGACGAGACGTTTGGTAATTTCACCGCCTACAGATCCGTTTTGTCGAGAAGAAGTGTCCGCACCCAAATTCACACCAAATTCGGAGGCAATTTCGTACTTCATTTGCTCTAGTGCCTGTGCAGCCTGTGGAATCAGCTTCTGGTTCCTGTTGTCTGCCATCTCGAACTCCTCCTCTACTACGTGGTTTGAAACACCTGTAGTTTGCTCGAACTATTCAACGGTTATGCGCTTGCCATGAACACGCGTCACACGCCGCTACCTAACGAAGGGGAGACCACCCTGAGAACCCCGACATGTTTTGTTCGGCGAAGGCGACGAGTCTCTTTGTAATCTCACCGCCCACCGAGCCGTTTTGCCGCGAGGTGGTGTCAGCGCCTAGAGTCACGCCAAACTCCGCCGCGATTTCGTACTTCATTTGCTCTAGGGCATTGTTTGCGCTAGGCACAAGTTTTTGATTCTGGTTTCCTGCCATGCCTGTTTCCTCCCTTGAAATCGGTAGTCAACACAGCCATAGTTTGTCTCCGCCCGGAATCCGTATACATGCAGCGAGGTCGTGTCCGTGTAAACACGAGAAGCCTCCCCAACGCAAGCAGGAGGCTTCCTAATCGTGAATGAACCGAAATTCCATTTATTCGTACACATGTGTCCAGGTAGACAATTCGGAACCTTTATTCGACAAAACCGACCTATCCGACCTTGTGTTCCATACGCAACTTGTCTGCAATCATGGCGATAAACTCCGAGTTGGTGGG